>NZ_JBQXFW010000004.1:0-160276 GCF_052615405.1 Lactobacillus sp. PSON
CTCTGGTGGCATGAGAGCCGATATAGCCTGCACCACCAATAACTAAAACTCGCATATTTTGCTCCTTTATTAATGTGATTTTCTACCCATCATAGTGTAGCACAATTCAATTTCTTAGTTGAACTTACAAAAAATTAGTAATAAACTAAAATAAAAGAGAGGAATTTTTATGATTGATAATTACACAATTAATAAGCAAATTAACCATCGTTCAATTAGAAAATTTAAAAATAAGACTTTAACTAATGAACAATTAACTACTATATATAAAGTCTTTAGCCAGACTCCAACAAGCATGTTTATGCAAAATGCTAGTCTACTTCATATTACTGATGAAGAGCAAAAGAAGAGAATTCAAGATTTATGTGGTCAAAATTATGTTGGCGCAGAAGGAGACTTGTTTATTTTTATTGTAGACCTGTACCGCAATCAACAAATTCGTAAACAGCTTGGGGTTGATGATGGGAGAGTTCATACAACAGACATCTTTTTCCAAGCAATGGAAGATACAATTTTAGCTTTTCAAAATGTAGCGAACGCTGTAGAAAGTATGAATCTGGGATATGTTCCACTTGGAACAATTAATGACCACCCGTTAAAAATGTTAGAGGAGTTAAATTTGCCAGAATTGACTTTTCCAGTTTTAGGAATGCAAGTTGGTATTCCAGATCAAGAGCCTCAATTGAAACCACGTTTACCGCAGAAGTTTACTTGTTTTGAAAATGAATATCCAAAGAACTTTAATGTTCAAGATTTAAAAGCTTACGATGAAAAAGTCACTACTTATTATGATCTTCGTGATAGTAATCGTAGAATCGACTCTTTCACCAAACAAATTACTGGTGCTAAACTTAATAATCATCAAACTGACCGTGATGAATTACCAAAAGAACTTCATAAGCAGAGATTGTGTTTAGACTGGAAATAATTCTTTTATAAAAGGATGTTTTTTGCTATAATTACATTGTTATAGCAATGCTGAATTAGCTCAGTTGGTAGAGCATCTCCCTCGTAAAGAGAAGGTCGCCAGTTCGACTCTGGCATTCAGCACTCAGTGTATTATTTAAAAATGATTAACCTTTATTTATCAATGTTTTACAAAGATAAGTAAAGGTTAATTTTTTATGCATTATAAAAGCATATTAAAAAGATAAAATAAAGATTATATAGTAGGCTTTTAGCTTGCTTTTTTATATAAATTTAATATTAAAATCAGTAATAAAATATTGATTTTTTGATTTAAATGAAAAAAATCAATTCAAATTATCATATGATTTTTATTAAAAACAAATAAATATATTGACAAATTTTAATATAAGAATTATTATATTTTTATTATTAATAAAAAATTAATAATAAAAATATAAAGAATAGGAGATATTTCAAATGAAGAAAAAGAAGAAGTCAAAAAAGACTTTTACTGTTCTTAAGGAAAAACAAAAGATTGCAGTAGTAAAGCAAGCCAAAAGATCATATCCAGGCGGTGTGATTTAAATAAAAAAGAGATTTTCAACTTATGAAAATCTCTTTTTTAAAAGGAGTATTAGATTATGCGAGAAATAAAATTTATAAAGAAAAATGAAAAAAGTCTATTATTGTTATTATATAATCGTATTTTAACAATATCTTGCTCTAATTCTAATTTAGTATCAGATGAATGCAACGAATTTATTGAAAGTAGGAAAGACTTTTTAGAATTAAGTAAAACCTCTAAAGATATTATATCGTATTATAATTTAAAACCTTTAAAGAAGACTATCATTAAAGAAGATGTTAATTTTGTTTTTGATGGATATACCCCTAAAACTTTAATGAATCACACTAAACGAATTATATCATGTCAAAAGTCTTATTTGATAAATATTTATGGATTAATATTATATATTCCAAAGAATATTACAGTTTGTTTGCACTGTTTACTAAAAAGAGCATTTTATTCTTTGTATGATTATTATAATCATTTAGAAATATGGAATACTCAGCCTCAGTCTATATATACATGGGGAACTGAAATAGATAAAGTAATAAAATATGGAAAAGATAAGCAAGCTATTTCCATATTTGACAAAAGAAATGGAAAAATATTTTTAGAGAAATTGACCCCATTTGCTGATTGTCCATTTATTTCATTTGAACCACATAGAACTAATATTTTTAAAAAGTACGATGGTGTAAAAGAGAAGGATGAAAACTTACGAGAAAAAGTAGGGCTTCTTCAACCTATCTCTGGATTTGATATTAAGAAAAATAGTTTTTTTCCCCATGGGTATGTAGCTAAAAGTATTGTAGGAATGGATCCACGTAAGTTTTCATTAACTGACAGGTTAAATGGAGGAAAAGGGTTGAGTAAGTCTTCTGCAATGAACAGTGCTTTAGGCGAAGGGATTGAAAGATATAGTGCACAGTTATTTAATAATGATAAATTGTTATTGGCTAGTACTAAGGAATTAAAAGATAGTAAACATGCTTTTTTGGATATTGGACAATTTATAGATGATAATCCTCTATATGATTATAGTAATCTAAAAGATTATAAAATTGAGTGGGGATATGTTAAAAATATATTCACCGATATAGATGTATTAATTCCAGCAAGTTTTATATATTTCCCTTTTCAATCTAGTTCGGCTTATATTATGCAAACGGTTCAAGATACTACTGGTTTAGCTTGTGGTCAATCGATTCAAAATGCGATTTTGAAGGGTATGCTAGAAGTAATTGAAAGAGATGCCTATACTATTTATTTTAAAAGCCAGTTACCAGCGAATGATATTGATATAGTTTCTATTAAAAACAAAGATTTATGTTTGCTAATTAAGGAATTATATCAACAAGGATATAAGGTACATTTGAAATACTTAAAAACAGACTTACCAACTTATATTATTCATTGTGTTTTAGAAAATATTGAGCAGACTTATCCTATTTTTACACATGGATCTGCAGCCGCTTTGAATATTTATGAGGCATGTCTTTCTGCAATAAATGAGTGCTTACAGTTACGAATTTCACAAATAGAGTTGAGAGAATCAGTAGATGATTTAAATAGTTTACTAAATAGTGACGTTAAGCCATATGTAACTTGGGGATTGGGTCATAAAAATAAAATAGGTAACTTATTAAATTCAGCACCGAAGATTAATTGTAATGAGTATCCGAATTTACATAAGGGTTCCATAAAAAAAGATATTGATTTTTTGACAAGAAGCTTAAATGATTTAGGTTATCAAGTATATGTAGCTAATCTTACCAGAAATGATGTAAAAGTCCCCTGTGTTCGAGTTATAATACCAGGATATCAACCCTTAGATGATGGAAGCAGGGTTACTAAAAGATTAAGTAAGGCAATAAATAAAACCCATATTTATTTTGATGAGGAAATTTTTTCATGACAAGTATTAAAAACTATACAATAAATGATGTAGTTCAGTACCTAAATTTTATAGGTATAAAAGTACCAGTAAGTTTAAAAAAATATTTACATAACACCGCCAAAAAGGAAATATACGTAAGATCACATATGTCAATTAATTTACAGAATTTTTATTGTCATAACTTTCAGGTTACTAATAGCATGATTAGATATGCGAATATTGATTATTTAGAAAATATATTAAGTTGGATTAAGAAATATGCAAAAAATTGCTTACAAAGTTATAAATATTCTAATTTATCTGTGAAAATTAATTTAATTAAAAAAGTTAATTTAGATTTAAAATTAACAGATTATTTGGATATGATATTACAAGGAATTCCTAATTTCAGAAAAAAATTTTATAAAATGAAAAAGAAAGGTTTTATTGATTTAGAAAAATATTATGGAAAACCTAATGAAGGATTTTCTATTTATATTTCGGAACTTGATAGTACTTTTATTAGTTTGTCATTTTCAGATGATTTAACAGTAGATAATCTAGTAGATTTAGCGCATGAATTAGGACATGCTTTTTATAATGAAAGTTTTAAACCGCAGTACTTTAATTTGCCAAATATAGTAAAGTCAGAACAATACGCCTATGAAAATGAAATTAGAATTATTAAAAAAATTGATATGAAATCATCTTTAAAAGAGTCATATTGTCTTAATTATTTGTTGCAATTATTTCTATATTCTGCATACTTAAGTTTTATGTTAAAGTTAATGCGTGTTCAGAACGATATTGAATATGTTGAAGTTGTAAAATTATTTGTTGAGTGTTTTGAGGATTATGTTCCCTTAAAAAGAAAATTATCTAGTAGTAATATTGAAAATGATTTGATTGATTCTATTGAAAATAATAAATTTGATGAATTTAATTTTTATTATGTAATGGCTAGATTTCAAGTGTTGCAGAACAACTATGCCTTTTTTAAGAAATATGTTTCAAATTTATGAATTTTAAAATAAGGATTATGAAATGAAAAAATATAAAAATATATATTATATCTTATCAATTTTAACAAGTATCGCTGTGGTAATATGGGATGGTACCATTTATATTTTCATGCATAAAATTGGGTATAGTTATAGTCAAATAAACTTGTTTTTATCTATTTTTTGGATAGTTACATTTTTTACTGAAATTCCATCAGGCTATATAGCTGATCATATTGGATATTTAAAAACTTTAAGTATATCTGGATTTATTAGAGCATTTGGTTTATTAATATTAGCTTTAAGTTCTAAAAATTTGTTTATTTTAATAATGAGTGGAGTTTTTACGGCTTTAGGTGATTCATTACAATCAGGTACGCTAACCTCTTGGCTATCAAACCGTGCTAAATTAGAAAATGATATGGACAGCTTAAATCACATTTATTCAACTTTAGGAATAATTACTAATCCATTAAATATGTTGATAGGTTTTTTGGGAGCAAATGTCTTGGCTAATTTTAGTCTTAATTTGCCGATAATTATTGGGGCTGTATTATTTATTATTAATGGTATTCTATCGTTATTTTTAATTAAATATGATAAAAGTAATAGAAATGTTCAACGTCCCAAGTTTGACATAATAAATGATTTTAAAACTATTAAGCAAAGTGATTTTAATGCTTTAAGACTAATTATAGTTTTTATACCTGTAATTATGATTTCTGTAGCTCCTTTAGATCAATGGCAATTATTTTTTCAACATGGTAAGAAAATAATGACAGGTTACATTGTAGTATTAATGGGAATTATGGGGACGTTAGCTTCATATTTATATAGTCGCTTAATTTATAAAATAAAGAATGAATGGAAGTTATTTATTATTTCAACTGTTATGATGGCGTTAACTATCATAGCTACTACTTTGTTTAAGCAGTATTATTTGATGTCATTAGGAATATTTTTAATGAATGTACTTTTTGGTTCATTAGAAGGGACGGCACAAAATGTATATTTTCAGAAAGCTATAAATAATGAAACAACACGTGCTACTATAGTATCAATTTATAATGCTGTTGAAGCTGGGGTTACTGTGGTGGTATTAGGAATAAATGGTTATCTAGCAGATCGTTATGGTTTGGGAATAGCGTGGATGGTGTTAGCAATATTAGGTTTAATTTTCTTCGTGACTATTCTAGGTTTAAATAGAAAATTATTAATAAATAAAAAATATCAGAATGAGGTTGTAGATTAAATAATATGAAAGTGATGGAAGATATAATGGTCCATCACTTTTTGATTGCTTGTAGTTTTAAATGGACTTAAAATAATTTAAAAGTAAAAATAAATTTAAAAGGATTTAAAACCATGACATTAATCTACACAAGAAGTGCAAAAGCAAGTGATTTAGAAGCAATTATGCAAATTATTCAAGAAGCTAAAAATTTCTTGAAAGATAGTGGTAGCAGTCAATGGCAAGGGACTTATCCAGACAAAACTACTATTCAAGATGATATTGAAAATGGTTATGGGCTAGCTTTAATTGTTGATGGTCAAGTTGCTGGTTATAGTGCAGTAATTACTGGCATTGAACCAACTTATATTGATATTGAAGGTGCGTGGAAAAATAACAAAGATGTTTATGCGACTATTCACAGGATGGCGATAAGTTCTAAGTTTAGAGGGATGCATTTAGCTGACAAATTTCTTTCTAATATTATCTCAGTCAAATATGCAGAAGGTGTGCGGAATTTTCGAATAGATACTTCTCGCAAAAATAAGATTGTGCAACATATTGCAACTAGTCATAATTTTGAAGAGCGCGGAATTATTTATGTAGATGAAGATCCAGAAGATAAGAGCCGTTTGGCTTATGAATTGAATTTATAGGAAAGAATTAAAATGGATATAAAATTACAAAAATATTGGCATGAATTTTGTAAAAAACATAATTTAGATGTAAATACTCCAATTGAAGCATTCGCTTTTGGTAGGACAGATGAGGAAGCAAATTATTTAGCTGATTTAGTGAATAAAGGCATTAAGACTGCAACTACCTCTGCTTATGACTTTTATATTGAAGATTCCCTTCCTAAAGCTGGCAACTACAGTATTATTTTAAATGCAAATGATGAACCAGTTTGTGTTATAAGAAATACTGATGTGCAAATTACTCCATATAATAAAATTACGCCTGAGTATGCTTTCTTGGAAGGTGAGGGAGACCGAAGTTATAAGTATTGGCGTGAAGTTCATGATGAGTTTTTTAAACAAGAATTTAAAGAACAATTAAATGAAGCTTTTGATCCTAAAAGTTTAATGGTGTGTGAATTTTTTGAAAAAATAGACTAAAAAACTTCAAGTTTTAGCTATGCTAATTCTTGAAGTTTTTTCTGTATTTAATTATTCAGCATTTAAATCCATATCAAGCTCGCCGTTCTTCTTAGCTTCACGCTTTCTAAGCCATGGTAAGAGGAATCCGAGACCGAATAGTACAATAACCGTGATAATGTTCATCCATAATTGATGATTAAATTCACTAGTGCCTATTGCAACGTTTTGTGGAATAAATCCTAAAGTTGCACAGATGAAGGTGAAGATTAGACACCAGAAGCCAACAATCAAAGCACCAGTCTTATTCTTAATAAAGACATAATCGGAAGTGAATTTTTCTTGTTGAAGTCTCATTGCTACGAAGGCAACGAATACCCAACAGGTCTTATATGGAGAAATAATACCGTTAATATTCAAAAGCCAGTTATAGATACTGTGAATGCTTGGTAAAGTACCAGTAAGTAAAAGTAAGAATAAACTTAAACCAACAGTAAGTGTATAACTGTGAACTGGACGGCCATTTTTGTTTTTCTTAGTAAGCCATTTAGGCATGAATTTATCGCCAACGTCACCAGCGAATACACGACTTGATGCATCAAGTAAAACAGCTAATTGAGCCATCATAAAGAGAGCCTGAACAACGGCGAAAATATACATTAAGCTCTTACCCATACCTAAACTTTGACCAAGTAATTGGAAAGCCTCATATGGTCCATTCATCTTGAATTTTTTATCGTATTGAACAGTATGAGCATTGAAAAACATTGATAATGCTAAAGTACCAAAGATAGTCAAGAAACCGGTCATAATTGCGAGCATCCACATAGCTTTAGGGAAGTCGCGCTTAGGGTTCTTCATTTGAGAAACATATGGTGCAGCAAGTTCAGCTCCGGACATTGCAAAAATCAAAAGTCCAGTAGTTGAGAAGTAATTCAAGCTGAAGCTTGGCTTAAATGAGCTCCAATTAAATGGTTGAGTAGCAATATGATGGTGTCCATGAATAACTGCCCATGCTGCCATTACAACAAAGAGTACAGACATAATGAACATCGCCCCACCACCAAGAAGAGAAAGAATCTCAAGTGAGTTCTTAAGTCTATTTTCTAATAAAATAAAAATTAAGATAATTACAAATGTCAAAATTCCAAACCAAAAAGTTGACATCTTCTTATCTAATGAGTTATTTCCTAAAATAATCCAGCTAAAAGACACGATAACTGAGTTGGATACGTCAACTAAGTAAGGTACAGTTTGTACCCAGTACATCCAACTAGTCCAATATCCTAACGTATCATTGGTACTATATTTTACCCAAGAAGCAAGTCCTCCTGCTTGATTATCAAAGGTCAAACTCATTTGACTTGAGATAAGTGCATAAGGAATTACATAACTAAAAAGTAAGAATATCCATGAGATAACAACGGATAATCCTTGGTTTTGAAATGGATAAAAGATATTTTCAAAACTAATAATTGTAACAAAGTCAATCAAGGCAATAACTGGCCAAGACATATAATGTTTTTTATTTGGTTCTAAATCGATAGTTTCCAATTTTTTCCTCCTAAGTTTTAGTAATGTGTATTTTCAATCAAAAACTAAAACTTCGGCGGCTTTAAAACAAGTAAACTTGGTGCTAGCACTTGTCTATACTCCCATATCTTTTTATAATTTATGTATTACATTCTTATAGAAAATGCAAAAAACATACGAAGAAAATTATAAAAGGGATAGCACCAGTAATGCAATACCTTTTTATAAAAAAGGAGGATTTGGATGAGCTTTTTAAAAGTTGCGACAAGTGAAGATGTACATCTTGCTGGGATTGAGTCAGTTAATTTATCTGAACAATTAAATCCTGCAGAACTTGCTGCAATTGTTATTAAAAAAGAGGAGAAAAATGCGCAGCTTATAGCACAAAATTTGCGTGAAAAATCAGGATTAGAAATACCAATAATTGAAGTAGACAATGATGTAGATTCTGCGCAAGTTTTAGAAATTGCAAAAAAATATGAACAAAAAATGGTACCAGGTTTTTTACAAGATTTGGTAAATTTTGCTGAGGATAGGCCAATTAGTTTTACTACTCCGGGACATCATAACGGTCAATATTATATGAAGCATCCTGCTGGAGTTGTTTTTGATAAATTTTTTGGCAATAATTTAATGTTCGCTGATACTAGTGATACAGTTCCAGAACTTGGCGACACTATGACGCATGAAGGAACACCGTTAACTGCTCAGCAAAAGGCTGCTAAAACTTACAATGCAGATAAAGTATATTTTTGTACCAATGGAACAACTAGTGCTAATTCCATTTGTGCTAGTGCGCTGTTAAGTGAAGGTGACTTAGTTTTATTTGACCGTAATAATCACAAGTCTCTATATAATAGTGCATTAGTTATGAGTGGCGCAAAGCCAGTTTATATTGCAACAGACCGCAATCCATTAGGACTAATTGGTGAGATGACACCAGAAAGTTTATCTGAAGAAAATATTCGCAAAGAAATTGCTAAAATTGACCCAGAAAAGGCTAAGGCTAAACGTCCGTTCAGATTAGCTATTGTTCAAGCAGAAACTTACGATGGATTATTTTATAATGCTAAATGGATTGTAGACCATATTGGAAAGTTCTGTGATTATATCTTGTTTGATTGTGCTTGGGGCGGTTTTGAAAGTTTTGTTCCAATTATGAAACACCTATCACCACTTTTAGTTGATTATGGACCAGAGGATCCGGGAATTTTGGTAACGCAATCTCTTCACAAACAACAAGCAGGAATGGCACAAGCTTCACAAATTTTAAAAAAGGATGCTCATATTAAAGGGCAAAGTCGCTACGTTGACCATAAGCACTTTAATAATGCTTATCTTAAGTTTGTAACATCTAGTTATTCTTATCCTCTTTATGCTTCTTTAACTGTGAATTCTTATATTACAGCTGGAGCAGGTAATAAGAAGTGGTGGGATGACACTTTAAGAATGGGAATTGAATGGCGAAAAAAACTTCTTAAAAACTCAAAACTATTTAAGCCATTTGTTCCAAATGATTTTGCAAAAATTCCAACTAAGGACTTAATGAGGGATGCAAAATATTGGCAGATTGAACCTGGTGCTAGTTGGCATGGCTGGGGTAAAATTGGCAAGGGTGAAGCAATGCTTGATCCACTTAAGATTACAGTAGTAACTCCAGGTATTGATATTAAAAATGCTCGTTATGAAGAAGAAGGAATTCCAGGTCCAGTAGTTGCTGAGTTTTTAATGGAAAAACGTATCATTCGAGCAAAAGATGATTTGAACTCACTTTTATTTTTGTTAACACCTGGTGACACTCAAGAAGAACTA
Source organism: Lactobacillus sp. PSON (assembly GCF_052615405.1). Lineage (NCBI taxonomy): Bacteria > Bacillati > Bacillota > Bacilli > Lactobacillales > Lactobacillaceae > Lactobacillus > Lactobacillus sp. PSON. The sequence goes on from NZ_JBQXFW010000004.1 coordinate 10,028, forward strand.
GATATTTTACTTGAAGCGTTCTTAGAATTTGAAAAATTATACAAGGAAGATGCTCTACTTGAAAAAGTAGTACCAAAACTAGTTCAAACTTATTCTGAGCGTTATAAGGGATATACAATTAAGCAGCTCTGTCAAGAAATGCATGATTATTATGCTAAGAATAAAACTTTTACTTTACAAAAGGCAATGTTTGATCGAAAAGATATGCAAGATTATAGTATGACGCCTGCTCAAGCGGATCGTTTATTTATGAAGAATCAAAGTGAGCTCATTGATCTTGAGAAAGTAAAAGGACGAATTGCAATGGAAGGTGCGCTTCCTTACCCACCGGGAGTTTTTGTAGTTGCACCTGGTGAAAAATGGACTGAGGAGTCTTTAAAGTACTTTGAAGTATTAGTAGGAGCAATTGAAAAGTTTCCAGGTTTTGTCCCAGAAATTCAAGGTGTATATTGGGACCAAGACCAAAATGGTAAAATTCATGTACAAGCAGAAGTATTAAAAGAGGAGAAATAAAATGGCATTTTCATGGAAAGAAGATTTACCACAAGAATTACAAGAAAAAGTTGCTAAAGTTGAAGAAAAGATTCAACCAAGACTTGAAGAAATTGATGAGCAAGTTTTATACAATCAACAACGTGTATTGAACTTATTTAGAAAACATCATGTAGGCGAAGAAGATTTGGTTCCTTCAACTGGGTATGGTTATGATGATATTGGTCGTGACAAGATTGAAGCAATCTATGCAGATTATTTTAAAGCAGAGGATGCACTTGTACGTTCACAATTTTCATCAGCTACTCAAGCTATTTCTGTTGGGCTTTTCAGTATGCTTAGACCAGGCGATACACTCTATTACTTAACAGGAACTCCATATGATACTATTCAAGAAGTTATTGGTTTAGCTGGTAACAAGCCAGGCAATATGAAAGAATGGGGAATTAATTTTAAAGCAACAGAACTTAAAGATGGGGAAGTTGATTATGAACAAGCTAAGAAGGATATTATGGATCCTTCAATTAAGGTAGTTGCCCTTCAACGTTCACTTGGTTATGCAGTGCGTAAGAGTTTTACCATGGAAAAAATCAAGAAGATGCTTAAATTTATCAAGGAAGTTCGTCCTGATGTAAATATTTTTGTTGATAATTGCTATGGTGAATTTTCCGAAACTGAAGAGCCAACTTTTTATGGGGCAGACCTTATTGCAGGGTCCCTTTTCAAGAATGCAGGTGCTGGAATTGTTAAAGGCGGTGCATTCTTAGTTGGTAGAAAAGATTTAATTGATGGAGCAGGATCTCGTTTAAATGTACCCGGTGCTGGAAAAGGTGAAGGTGCTACTTGGGGTTACTTGCGTGACTTTTATCAAGGTTTCTTTATGGCACCTCATACAACTGGAGAAGCTTTAAAAGGGATGATTTATACTGCTGCTCTTTGTGAAGAAATGGGAATGAATGTATCACCTAAGTGGAGTGATCCAAGAACTGATATTGTGCAAACAGTAGAATTTGGTAAGGCTGATCCAATGGTTAAATTCTGTGCTGCAATTCAGCACTATTCACCAATGAATTCTTTTGTTGATCCGATTCCATATCATCAAGATGGTTATGAAGATGAAGTTGTAATGGCTTCTGGAAGCTTTACTGAAGGTTCAACCATTGAATTGTCATCAGATGGTCCACTTCGTCCACCATATCGTTTGTATATTCAAGGTGGACTTTCATATGCACATGTTAAGATTGCAATTACGCAAGCTGTGAATGAAACATTTTATAAATAATGAAAACTGCTGTCCTGCAAGGGGACAGCAGTTTTTTAGTTCATATTGAAAAATGTGATGAGGGATGTGATTAGTAGTAATAAACCGATTATAAGAAAAATGAAGGCGAGTGTAAGAGAGAGTTTGTTTTTCTTAGATTTGAATACTAATAAGCAAGTTAAAGAAATAATTATTAAAATTATACTGATAATAGACATTGATGGCTCTCCTTTTTATTCCAATTAAACTATTCTACAAAAAAGTAGAATTATATCTTTACTTACTTAAAGTAAGATGGTATTATAAAAATGTAAGTTGAAGGAGGGTGATTATAAAAAATGAAAGAAAATATCAAAGATGCAATTTTAGCATTTAATGATAATTGGTGTGCACAATGCTACACAGAAAAGAAAGTTCTGAATGAGTTTATTAAACAAAATCCAGAAATTAACTTGATCAAAAATTATGATGCTGAAAAAGATAGAGAGATATTTGAAAAGTTTAATGTTAAACATACTCCGACAATTATTTTTATTAAAGATGGTAAAGTTGTTGAAGAGTTTCGACATTATTTAGATTTAAAGCAGTTGACACAAGTAGTAAATTATTATTTTAAGGAGAAATTTATGACTGATAAGAAAAAAGATGTTCAAAAGCCTAAGTTTGAAGTAGTTAATAATGACAATAACTTAAGTGCAGGTATATGTGGACCTGATGGTTGCGTGATTGATTGGAGTAAAGCTGAAGACAATAAGTAGGTGAAAAATATGACACCAGAAGAATATAAGCAGCAAGCTTTTGAACAAGTAGTAAAAATCGGCAAAGCTACTAGTAACTTGACTCGATTGAAGATTTTATATGCGTTAAGTCAAGGTAGAAAGTCTGTTGATGAATTAGCTAAAACAATAGGTATTAGTGTTGGAACTACTTCTAAAAATCTGCAAATTCTTAAAAAAATAAATTTAGTAAAAGAAGATAAAGATAAAAATTTTGTTTTCTATAGTTTAGCTTCTGCTAAAGTTGCCCAATGGATTTCGTTATTAATTGATTTAAGTGAAGAAAATTTAAGCCAAATGGAATATTTGTCTAAAAATTATAATCAAATTCCAAGTGTAAGTATTCCTGAATTAAAGAAGAAACTTTTAACTTCTGAACCATATATTATAGATTTAAGACCTAAAAGTGAATTTGAACAGGGACATTTACCATATGCTCATAATATTCCATATTTAGAAATAGATAAGAAAGTTTCTACATTACCTAAATCACAAAATATTATTCTGTATTGTAGAGGACGCTTATGTGGAATAGCTGAAGACGTTGGTAAAAAATTAGAAAAACAAGGATTTAAAGTAAAAACATTTAATAATACTGTTCAAGAATGGCAATTAGCACAGTAGGAAAAATTATGAAAATTGAATATTGGTCAGATATTGCATGTCCATATTGTTATATTGGTAAAGCTAGACTTGATAAAACATTACAAAAATTAAATATTTCTAATTCAACTGAAATAAAATTGAAGTCTTTTCCATTGGCTCGAAGAGCTAGCAAAGATTTTGAACAAAGTTTCATTGATCATTTGACTAATAATAATGAAAGTTTAAATACTCAAGCTATTAAGCAAATGAAATATATTGAAAATTTAGCTAAACATGAAGGATTAGCAATGAATATATTTAATGCAAGATTTGTTAATACACTTGATGCACATCGCTTAATTAAAGCAGCTCAAAACAAAAATAATGATATAGCTAACTATTTAATCAAAAAATTATATGAAGCATTTTTTGTTAATGGTAAAAATATTGCAAAAAGAAACGTGCTTATTAGTATTGGAAAAGATGCAGGTTTTTCAGAACAAGAGGTTGAAAATATTTTAGACTCTGACCTGTTTTTAAAGGAAGTAAATGAGGAAAAACTTCAAGCTAGAAAGTTAAATGTACAAGCTTTACCTTATTTTATTATTAATGATAAATATGTGATTAATGGTTTGCAAAAGAAACAGAAATTAGAAGAAATATTAGCAAAATCAAAGTAAATATAAGTAAAATTAGTTATAATACTTGACTTACTTTTTGTAAGTTATATAATAAACATACAATTAAACAAAAATGTAGAATACTTAAAGGTAACGAGGATAAACTTATGAAAAAATATGATGTTGTAGTAATTGGAGCAGGACCAGGTGGTATGACTGCAGCGCTTTATGCAGCACGTGCTAACTTAAAAGTAGCAATGCTTGACCGCGGAATCTATGGCGGGAATATGAATAATACGGCAGAAATTGAAAATTACCCTGGTTTTGAATTAATAATGGGACCAGACCTCAGTGAAAAGATGTATAAAACAGCTACACAAGCTGGTGTTGAGTTTGTTTATGGTAATGTAGAAAAAATTGAAAATGCTCGTGAAGCCGTAAAAACAATTAAAACTGATTCTGAAGAGTATGAAGCAACTGTTATTGTTGTAGCAACTGGAGCAACTAATCGTAAGTTAGGAATTCCAGGAGAAGAAGAATATTCAGGAAAAGGTGTATCTTACTGCGCTGTCTGCGATGGAGCTTTCTTTAAAGATGAAAATGTTGCAGTTGTAGGTGGAGGAGATTCTGCAGTATCAGAAGGGCTATACCTTGCAAATGTAACTGATAATGTCAATGTGATTCACCGTCGTGATCAACTTCGTGCTGAAAAGGTTTTACAAGATAGAGCTTTTAAAAATGACAAAATGAACTTTACTTGGAATAGTGAAGTTAAAGAAATTGTTGGGGATAATCAAAAAGTAACAGGTCTTAAAGTATATAATAATAAGACTGATGAAGTTACTACAGTTCCAACAAGCGGTGTGTTTATCTATATTGGTAATGTACCTAATACCGATGAATTCAAGGATTTAGGAATTACTGATGAACAAGGTTGGATTGAAACTAATAGTGAAATGGAAACTTCTATTCCAGGTATTTATGCTGTTGGGGATGTTCGCTCTAAAAAGTTGCGTCAAATAACTACTGCAGTTGGTGAAGGCGGAATTGCAGGCCAAAACGCATTTGAATATATCGAAAAATTAGAAAAATAAGGAGATTTTATCATGGAAATTATGTACTGGTCAGATATTGCATGTCCATTTTGCTACATTGGGTCAAATAGAATGAAAAAAGCTATGAAAGAAGTTGGGATTTATGATGATACCAAGCTTGAATTTAAGTCATTTCAACTAGATCCTAATGCACCGAAACAAACTGATGAGAAGTTTATTGTGCATATGAGTGGTGGAGATAAGAGCAAAGAAGAGCAAGCTCAAATGCAAATGAATTATATTGGTCAAATGGCCAAACAAGATGGTTTAGCTTTTGATATTGATAATGCTAAATTCACTAATACTATGGATGCACATAGATTGATTAAATTGGCTGAAACAAAGGGGGATCGAGATTTAGTAGAAAATGTAATTACTAGATTTTATAAGGTATTCTTTGGGGATGCTGATAATATTGCAGACCATGATGTATTAGTAAATGCAGCAGTTGAAGCTGGTCTTAATAAATTAGAAGTAGAAGAAGTTTTAAATTCTAATAAATATGAAGACGTTGTTAGAAAAGATGAGCTCGACGCATATCAATCAGGTGTAACTGCTGCTCCATTTTTTGTAATTAATAATAAATATGGAATAAGTGGTGCACAACCATATGAAGTTTTTGTTAATGCTTTAAAGCAAGTACTAAATGAAGAATCAAAAGCATAGTTACATATAGGTGAGAATTATGGCAGATCAGGTTTTTACTAGAAAAACAGGTTTTAGTTTACAAGTTGAAACTGAGGCACGGGGAATTACTAATATTGTAGATGAACCTGAATTTAATGGAGGAGCTGATTCGGGAATAACTCCAGTAGAGTTAGAATTAGCTGCTTTAGGAGCAGATTTGCAAAGAATTGCAGAAGATTTATCTTCAACAACTAATTATAGTTATGAAAAATTATCAATTAATATTGAAGGAGATATTGATTTAGATGGATTACATGGTAATCCAAATATACCAAATGGTTTTCAAAAAATCCGCCTGTACTTTCTTTTTAAGACAAAGATGTCGCAAGAAGATATGGACGAATTTGCTAAGCGAATTATTGCAAATTCTGAAATATATAGCTTAATAAATAATGTTACTGTAGTTAATAACCAAGTTTCAAAGGAGAATTAGTATGACCATTTCTACGTTTAATGCAGTTGTATCTTCTACTGATAAACCATATCATTATTTAGCTAAAGCTAGAAACTTTAAGGTGAATTTTATAGGTAAAGAAGAAAGTGATCAGGGTATTAATGCTAAAGAAGGAATTATGGCAGCGCTGGGCTCTTGCGAAACTATTGTAACTGCAGGAGTTTATACTAAATATCATGAAAAATTTAATAACTTTAGGCTTGGTATAACCTTAACTGATAAACAATTTCATGTATCATTTTTCTTAAATGATAAAAACAATTTATTTCCAGAGATTGTACAAGCTATAAAGGATACTAGTCCTGTTTATGATAATATTATTCATAAAATTCCTATTGAGATAACTGAAGTTAAGGTTAAAAACTAATTTATTTAAATTATAGAAGGTGATAAAAACTAAAATATTAAATATTTAAAACTATTATAGTTAAACTGTTATGAAAACTTATTCTTTTTACTTATTCTTTCTTATAGCCTAAACAAAAAAATCCCGGAAACGGGATTTTTTTATTGATCTTTATTGCCATATTTATGGTAAAGCACCATAGCAACAATAATGAGTAAGATTGAAATTGATGTACAAAGTGTATCTAAAACATGATTGTGAGCAGTTAGTAAACTTCTAACCAAAGCAGTAATCCCTAATTCCATTAGGAACTCAATACTTGTGTGTCCTTTGTTCATAAGAGCTGCAATTGCTAAAGCTGCAAATTCAAAGAATAAGAAGAATACAATGATTTCATCTAGGATTTCTTCATTATTTTTTGAAATTGGCATTGAAAAAATCTGCTGGCTTATGGGAATTAGTTCTCTAAATAATAGCAGTATTAAAAATATTCCCATCAATCCTAAGGTAATTGTTCGTAAAGTATCTAAAACTTTAGCGAAACGTACAATAATTTTATCCATAAAATTCCTCCGATGTTAATTTATGAAAATGGAAGAGTGAAACTAAGTATTTTTTTATAAATATAGAAATTGTTAAATAAAAAAATACGGTTTCGAAGATTGAAACCGTACTTTCTTATTTAGTCTTCTTTTTTGGCTTCATTCATAGCTTTCATGATTGAAGGGTTCTTTGAGTGACAATCCTTAATCATTTGCATGTCTTCTTCAGTTAACTTTACTACGTATTTAGTCATGATTATTCCTCACTTTTTAAAAAATCTATCTTTATTATAGTCTTTCGAGTAAAAAATTCCATATTTAATCCCTTATTTGAGGTATAAATCTTTCGCTAAATTTTTAGAGGAAAACATATTTTCGATAATAGAAATATTGCAAAATGAGTAGTTTGAAATCATCTAAATATACTGCGAACATGTGTGCTTTTATCTGAACAAATGCTTATAAATCAACGATTGTGGCTAATTTTATTAGTCCAAATAAAATGACATAAATATTACAAATGTTACAAAAGTGACACATTTAGTAATACTTTCTTAACACTTGAGTGATAATTCTGTTATAATTCTGAAATTTTTACATTGTATTATATAGCATGTCAATTGAATGAATCAAACATTTATGAATCGACTTTTGTCGAATTCCAAAAATTTATTTTTAAGGAGAGACTTTTTTTGAAGATCAATTCTATCTTAGGTAAATCAATTGCAGCTGCTGCACTTTCAGTAACTGGTTTAGTTGCAGTAAATAATATGAACTCAAATGATGTACAAGCTGCTGTTGTTGAAAATGATGCAGCAGTTTACACTACTAACAAGTCAACTACTGTTTACAACAATTACGAAAATCCAGTAGCAACTGGACAAGTTTTATCAGCTAACACTTCATGGAAAGTTATTAAGACTGCTTACGATGCAAAGGGTAATAAGTGGTACGACTTAGGTAAGAACCAATGGATTAAGGTTGAAACTGAAACCAAGAAGGTAGCTAAGTCACAAAATACTGAAACTAATACTGCTGCACAAACTGCACAAGTAGAGCAACCTGCTTCTCAAGCAACTCAAACTTACTCAGCTCCTGCAGCTTCTCAAACACAAACTCAATCATCCAACTACACTTCAACTGCAACTGGCTCAGAAGCTAGTGCTAAAGCTTGGATTGCTAGTCGTGAATCTGGTGGTTCATACTCAGCAACCAACGGTCAATATGTAGGTAAATACCAATTATCTGCTTCATACTTGAATGGTGACTATTCAGCAGCTAACCAAGAAAGAGTCGCTGACAACTATGTTAAGTCACGTTACGGTTCATGGACTGCAGCTCAAAGCTTCTGGCAAGCAAACGGTTGGTACTAATAAGATTACAATCTAAGACGTCTTCCATTGGAAGGCGTTTTTTTATAAAATTTTATTATTAGTATAGAAGGTGAAAAATATGCGTAAAAAAATTACAATTGCAATTATTAGTGCGTTGATAAGTGTAGGATATGTAAATTTTAATGAAAATATAAATACCAATATTAAAACAGTTCAAGCTGCAGCTAAGAAGTATTTAAAAGTTAAAGGAACTAAAAAAGTTCGCTTATATACTTCTACTGCTAAAAAGTCTAAGTATTATGCAAGCCCAAACAAGAAATACTCTTACACTACAAAAAAATATTTAAATATTTCAGGTAAAAAGTATTTAGCTTATAAAATTGGAGATAATTCTCATTATATTTTAGCTAAAAATACTAGCTTAGTTAAAAATATTCAATATAAACAAGCTTCTATCAAACTCCCTAAAGGATATACCAAAGCTGCTTTACTTAAGGCATATAAGGGTAAACCAAGTAGCAGTTTCATCAAGGCATCCATGAAAGGGATGAATGATAATAATTTTAGTAGAACTAAAATTGCTGAAAGTAAAAAAGACAATCAAACTAAAATTAATCCTGATAAATTAACTGCAAGTCAAAGAAAAGAACTAACAAAATTTAGTTTGCGTTTAATTAATGATGCAAGAAAAGATTTAGGTTTAAAGCCATGGATATATAGTAGCGGAGCTCAAAAATTAGCACAAGATATCGCAACTGAATATAAGGCAGATAAACACGGCATTCAAGATGGCGATCATTATGTGGCTGGAATTGTAAGAGCATGTAAAAATAATGGCTTGAATTTAGATGATAATTATGTAGAAGATATGGCTGGTTTTGTTCATGTTAATGGCAAAATGACCATGACAGAAATGAAGAAAAATATTTATTTTGGTATCAAACAGATGATTTTTGGATATACTGGTGCAACTGAACTTAACCGAAAAAATAAATCATATTATCGTGAATGGGAACATGCTGGAGACTTATTTAATACTCAAGGCTCAAAACATGACGGTGACTACAATTATTATGGCTTTAGTATTTCAAAAGTAGGAAATGTCTATTCCATGCACTATGTAAGTGTGCCGAGCTTTGTAGTAAATAGTAATAAGTATAATACTGGATTTGAAGTTTAAAAAAGTTCACCATGAGGTGAGCTTTTTTGGTAGGATAGAAACATTAGCTTTAATTATCGGAGGAAAATTATGACAAAAACTATCTATCTAGTTCGACATGGTCAAACGTATTTCAATTTTTATCATAAGGTACAAGGGCAATGTGATTCACCTCTAAATGAACGTGGAATTCGTCAAGTTGAAATGACACGGGACTATTTCATTAAAAATGGCGTCAAGTTTGATAAAGCTTTTTCTTCAACTCAAGAGCGTGCGAGTGATACTTTAGAAATTATTACTGCCCACAAGATGAATTATGTGCGACTTAAAGATTTGCGTGAAAAATGCTACGGTATTTTTGAGGGACGGGATGAATTTTTGCTTCCTTGGAATTATGGTAATGAAAATATTGATCCAACTATGGAAAAAAATGAAGATGTTGTGGCAAGAATGAAGCGTGCAATTGTTGAGATTTTGTATGGGATGCAAGATGGTGAAACAGCACTTGTAGTAGGACATGGCGATATTTTAGCAAAATATGTACGTGAATTTACTGAGAAGAAGGATTTTGCTGGATTTGGCAATGCAAGTTTTGTAAAGCTTACATTTGAAGATAGTAAGCCACACTTTGAAGAGTATGTATGGCCAGCAGAAAATATGAAATAGCCAAAAAAGAATGGTTTAATCGTGATGATTAAACCATTCTTTTTTAAAATACAAATTTTTCAAAAGCTTCTGCAATTCCATCTCTATCATTAGACCCGGTTACATAATCTGCTACCTTTTTTACATCTTCTTGACCATTTCCCATGCAAACTGAGGTACCGGCATAATTAAACATTTCAATGTCATTTCTTTCATCTCCGATGGCCATTACTTCATCAGGACTAAGATTTAATTTTTCTACTAAAATTTTTAGAGCAGCGCCTTTATTAACAGCTTTATTTAATAATTCTAAAAATGTACTCTCTGTTCGCATTACATTAAGAACTTTACCAAATTTCTTTTGAATTACTGGTTCCCACTCATCTAATAATGATGGGTCGCCTACATAACATCCTTTAGCGATTCTGATATTGTCTTCAGGCATTTCATCAGGTGTTCTAATGTATAATAGAGCATTATTTTCGAAAGCTTGTCGGTAAATCATCGGATCAACATTATGATCAGCTGTAATGATGCGAGAATTTGAATCGACAATGTTAAATGAAATTTTATGAGCTAAACCGAAAGCTGTCATTTCACGATAAAAGCTGTTAGGTACTAAGTTTTCTGTAATGATATCGGCATCAGTATTGCGTACAATGGCACCGTTTAAGGTAATAACATATTCACCAGAACCTTTAATTCCTAATTCATTGAGAAAGTTTTTAAGTCCGTCAATTGGTCGACCTGAACAAAGTACAACGCGGATTCCCCTATCAAGGGCACGTGTTACAGCTTTTTTGGTACTACCCAAAATTTCTCCATCAGAATTGAGTAGTGTACCATCAATGTCAAGTGCGATAAGTTTAATTGCCATAATATTTCTCTCCTGTTTAAATAGTTGTAATCACTTTCAATTATAAACTAAAAATTAATTTTCATGCAAAAAATGCTATTTCATTATTGACAACGCTTACATTTATTTGTTATTATAATTCTTGTAAAGAAGCGGATTACTGATTAGATCAGGTCTTAGCTACTGTAAATAATCAAGCAAGTTTGTTATGGTTATTTATAGTGGCTTTTAATTTTGCAAAAAGGTAGGTGATTCGTTGGTGGATTTCATAAAACAGTTAAATAATAGTGCCGCAATTGTAAATGATGATGGTAAAGAAGAAATAGTTCTTGGTAAAGGTATTGGCTTTGGTCTTAAAAGAGGAGATAAAGTTGATAAAACCAAAATTGAGCGCATATTTGTTACGACTGATGATCAAATAAATTTAGATCAGGTTCAGGACATTAGTGCTAAAACAATTGATGTTACTACTCAAGTTGTTAAGATGGTAGAGCCAATACTAGATATCAAATTTAATGACTTTCAATATTTAGCTTTGGCAGATCACATTGATTTTGCTATTACTAGAGTTAAAGATAATATTGATTTAAGTGATAATAATACTCGCTGGGAAGTTAAAAATCTTTTTCCAAAAGAATTTGCTACTTCTAAAGAAGTTGTTAAATTAATAAATCAAGAATTAGACATTAATTTACCTAAAAGTGAACAAGTCCTAATGACGTATCATTTGGTAAATGCTTCTTCTAATGACAGTCAAATTCAAGAAACAATTCAAATTACAGATTTAATTAAAGGAATCATTAATATTATTCAGTTTGATTATCATATGACATTAGATACGGATTCATTTAACTATAGTCGTTTTATTACTCACTTACGAGCTTTATTTGTAAGGTTGCTTAGAAATCAACCAACGGATACTGCAGAACTTGATTCATCTCTTCTTGCATTCATGAAGATAAAGTATCATCATGCTTATGAAACAGAAGAAAGAATAGCTACTTTTTTACAAGCAAAAATGGGCTGGATTTTAAAGCCAGATGACCGTTTTTACCTTGTTTTACACATTTGGCGAGTTACAAGTAGACAAAAAATTAAATAATACATACTTAGGTGTGTTACTTAAGAGGCATTAACCCAAGTTATTGTATGATTTTGAATTTATATAAAAATTCATTTTTATGCAATATCTTGGGTTTTTATTTTTTATTAGGAGGATACTATGGCTGATAATTATGATAAGTTAGCTAAAATTATCATTGAAAATGTCGGTGGTAAAGACAATGTTAATAGCGTTGTTCATTGTACAACTAGATTAAGATTTAAATTGAAAGATGAGTCGAAGGCTAATGATGATGCTTTAAAAGATACTGATGGAATTGTAACAGTTGTCAAAGCAGCTGGTCAGTATCAAGTAGTTATTGGAAATGAAGTTAGTGATGTATATGATGCTGTTTTAAAAGAAGGCGGCTTTAGTGGTGGCGGTGAAGTTGCTGATGATTACGGCGAAAATGATGATACAAGTTTTATGGATAAAGCAATATCGCTAATTTCTGGAATATTCACTGATATTTTAGGGCCACTTAGTGCTGGTGGTATTATTAAGGGTCTAACTGTAATGGCTGGAGTATTTGGTTGGCTTTCTACTAAATCAGGAGCATATCAAATTCTTTATGCAATTGGTGATTCAATATTTTACTTTTTGCCAATTTTCTTAGGAGTAACTGCTGCTAGAAGATTCCATATGAATCAATTTATTGGTTTGGCAATCGGGGGAGTTCTTACTTACCCATCAATGGTTCAATTAGCAGCAAGTAAAACGGTTTTAGGAACCTTGTTTAGCGAAACACCGTTTGCGTCAGAAATTCATACTACATTTTTTGGTATTCCAGTTGTAACAATGAATTATACTTCAACTGTTTTACCAATTATCTTTGCAGTATGGTTTGCTTCAATTATTGAACATTGGGCAAATAAATGGGTTCCAGCAGTAATTAAGACTTTTATTGTTCCGGTAGTAACTATGATAATCACTTTACCTGTTGCATTTATTGTAATTGGACCAGTTACCACTTGGGTTGGTGATGGTATTGGTGCAGTAATGTCAGGTATTTATCAATTTAGCCCAATTTTAGCTGGTGCGTTGGTTGGTACACTCTGGCAAGTATTAGTAATCTTTGGTATTCACTGGGGAATTGTTGCTGTAGCTACAACAGATTTGGCAGCTTTAGGATATGATCCAATTTTAGGTCTTTCTTGTATGGTTTGCTATGCACAAATTGGTGTAGTTTTAGCAATGATTAAACAAACTAAAGATCCAAGCTTAAAGAAAAATGCAATTGGTGCATTCTTCTCAGGACTTTTTGGTGTTACTGAGCCAGCTATCTATGGTGTAACACTTCCGCGTAAAGTACCATTTATTTTAAGCTGTATCGGCGGTGGTATTAGTGGTGCAATTATTGGTGGGGTAGGTGCTAAATTGTTTATGCTTCCATCAATGGGATTCTTTGCAATTCCTGGTTATGTTGATCCTAAAGGAAATTCTACTCTTCAAATTATTGGAGTTATTATTGCCGCAATTGTTGCATTCATTGTAGGTTTTGTTCTTCAATTCATGTTTGGTAAAAAGTATGTTGATCAAGCTTATAATGAAAAGCAAGCTAAAAAGGCAGCGGAAGCAATTAAAAATCCAGAACCCGCTACTCCTATTTTAAATGTGGATACTAATTTAGTTAGTCCAGAAGATGGAACTATTATGCCACTTAGTGAGATAAAAGATGAAGTATTTTCTAGTGGTGCAATGGGACAAGGTGTAGCTATTGAGCCTACCGAAGGAATATTACATGCTCCGGCAGATGGTGAGATTGTTATGACTTTTCCAACAAGCCACGCAATTGGAATGAAGACTAATGATGGTGCTGAAGTATTAATGCATATTGGAATGGATACTGTTAACTTGCAAGGTGATGGCTTTGAAACATTAGTTAAAAAAGGCAATCAAGTTAAGGCTGGAGATAACTTAATTAAGTTTGATATTCAAAAAATTAAAAATGCAGGATATATTGTTACTACTCCAATAGTTATTACTAATTCTAAAAACTACAGTGATATTAAACAAGTGGCAAAAGGAAAAGTTAAAACAGGACAAAAAATTTTAAGTTTAACTGGCATTAAAGATGAGGCTTCTGTTTCATCATCCATTCAACCAGCTTAAAAAAGTTTATAATAAATAAAAGAAAGCGTTTTAAATAGAAAAGAGAAAAATATGTCATTTAAGAAAGATTTTTTATGGGGCGGAGCAACTGCCGCTAATCAAATTGAAGGGGCTTATGATAAAGATGGTAAAGGATTGTCAGTAACAGATATAACTACTGCTGGCAGTTTAAAAGCGCCTAGAATGCTTACTTATAAATTAAATGGAAAATTAGAAAAAACACCTGCTGTTCCAGGTGCAGGCTTACCGGATGGCGCAACTGGTGCAATTGATCCAGATAGTTATTATCCAAATCATGAAGCAATTGATTTTTATCATCACTATAAAGAAGATATTAAAATGTTTGCTGATATGGGATTTAAAACTTTTAGATTATCAATTGCTTGGACACGAATTTTTCCAAAAGGTGATGAAGAAAAGCCTAATCAAGCAGGGTTAGATTTTTATCGTAAAGTTTTTAAAGAATGCAAGAAATATAATATTGAACCTCTAGTTACTATTTCTCATTATGAAGACCCGCTTTATTTAAGTGAAAAATATCATGACTGGAGCGATCGCAAGATGATTGACATGTATGTCAAATACGCTAAGGTTTTGTTTGAAGAATATAAGGGCTTAGTAAAATATTGGCTTACTTTTAATGAAATCAACTCAACGCTTTTAATGCTCGGTGCATTTGGTAAGCATGTAACAGATGATAAAACATTTCAACATGCTTATCAAAAATTACACTATCAATTTGTGGCAAGTGCTAAAGCTGTTAAATTAGCGCATGAAATTGATTCAAATTATATAGTAGGTAATATGATTTGTGGAATTTTGGATTATCCTTTAACTCCAGACCCAGAAGATATGCTTGCAACTCGTCATCAAATGGAAGAAACAGTTCTATATTGTGGAGATGTTCAATGCAAAGGTAAATATCCAACTTATTCTAAACGATTATGGGATGCACATAATGTTCATCTTGACATTACTGAAGAAGATAAAAAGATATTAGCAGAAGGAACCGTTGATATGTATACCTTCAGTTACTACATGAGCAATGTTATTACAACTCATGAAGTGAAAGATAAGGCTAGTGGAAACTTTGCAGCTGGTGCTAAAAATCCATATCTTAAGTATTCAGAGTGGGGCTGGGCTACTGATCCAACTGGACTTCAGTACTATCTTGAAGTAATGTATGATCGCTATGATTTGCCAATGATGGTCGTTGAAAATGGTTTAGGTGCAGTTGATAAAATTAGTGATGATGGTAAGATTCATGATGATTACCGAATTGACTATTTAGCTCGACATATTGAAGCAATGCGTAAAGCAGTTGATGATGGAGTAGATCTTATTGGTTATACAACTTGGGGTTGTATTGATTGCGTAAGTGCAGGTACTGGGCAAATGTCTAAGCGTTATGGTTTTATCTATGTTGATCGCGATGATGAGGGAAAAGGAAGTCTTAAGAGAATGCCTAAAGATTCATATTATTGGTATAAAAAGGTAATTGATTCAAATGGCGAAGATTTAAATGAACTACATCGGGAATGAATTCCCGAGTTTCTGGGAACAGCAGGTAGTGTTTAGGTTCTTACAGAGAATTAGCTTCTGATGTCCAGAAGGTCTCACACCTAACTCACAGAACCTGCCTATTTACCTTGGCTAGTTCCTAACCAGTTAGCTTTGCTTTATTTAGGATATTAACTGCCGCATTAATATCTCTATCGTGATGTGTCTTACATTTTTGGCAAGTCCACTCACGAATATCTAGCGGCTTTTCACCGCTATTGAATCCGCAATTTGAACAGATTCTTGAAGTATTCTTGGGGTTAACAACTATTAATTTCTTGCCATACCATTTACACTTATATTCAAGCATTAGTCGGAACATTCTCCAACTCGCATTACCAATAGATTTAGCCAAATGGTGATTCTTTTGAAGATTCTTGGCTTTCAAATCTTCGATTGCAATCACATCATAGTTTTTGACTAGTTCAGTTGTAACTTTATGGAGATAGTCTTTTCTTTGGTTTTTGACTTTATCTTGGTATCGAGCTTTTAAGACACGTGCCTTTTCCCAATTCTTGAAACTTTCTAAATTTCTGGGATTAAGAACTTTCTTATTCTTATCTTGCAAGACTAGTCTTTGAGCTAAATGGCGTCTTCTTGAAAATTTCTTCTGCCATTCAATAGCCTTCTTATCAAAATATGAGCCATCAAAAGTATCATATCTGATGCCATTTGAAAGAATAGCCAAGTCAGCTAATCCAACATCAATACCAACTTCTTTATTAGTCCTTGGAAGTTCTTTCTTTTTAATTTCAACTTGAAAAGAAATGTAGTATTTTCCAGTTGGTTCTAAGCTTACTGTATAACGTTTGATTTTTGCATCTTTCAAAATGCCAGTCTTGCCAGTTTTGATGTAACCAAGTTTAGGCAATTTTAAATATCGCCTGCCAATAACACGAACAGTTGACTTACCAGTATAAGAGTTCTTAGTTGACTTTCTTGAATGAAATTTTGGCTTTCCTGCACGGATTGACCTATCAAAGAAGTTCTTCCAAGCTTGATTTAAATTAGCATTAACTATTTGAAGACTAGAAGAATCACTGTTTTTTAGAAAGCTATATTGATGTTTTAAAGGTTTTAACAAAATATCTAGCTTATATTTACCTAAAAATGGCAAATGATGATTATTCTTGTAACGCTCATTCATCATCGCTAACATCTGGTTCCAAACAAAACGGTCATTGCCAAACATTTGAAGTAATTGTCCTTGTTGCTTTTGATTAGGATAGAGTCTTAATTTGATTCCAGCAAGCATTTTTGTACCTCCTTTCTTGATATGATTCTTAAATTATACCAAAACAGAACAGTAGGAAAAAGCGAACAAAATCTTAAAATTGTAGATTTTTTAAAACAAAACTTGTCACTTAGATTGCTGGATTCATCTCGGGATTGAAATCCCGAGATGAATCCAGTATATTTTCAGTAAATAAACATATTTACTGAAAAAGGCGTTACCACGTTGGGTAGCGCCTTTTTCATTGAAAATATTTCCTAGGAAATTATAAGATTTTATATTCTAACCAACTACTTTTTGTGGTGCCTTTTTCAATAATAGAATCACCAAAATTAATTTGCCACAAATTGTTATTGGTTTTTAGATCATGTGTTTCACAAAAAGTTTTGAGGAGTTTCAACCCTTTAATAATTCCTTCTTCATTGTTTTCTACTAAAATACAAGCATAATTTCCTGCAACTTTATTGATTTTTGGAATAATTGTGTCAGTAATAAAGTCTGCTTCTTTTATAATTCTAAAACCTGCGTCAACATATCCTGGTGGATTATTAAGTGACAAATCTGTTAGGAAGCCAGATAGTCCTGAATTCATAATTGTAAGAGAATTTAAGTTTTTATAGAAACTGGAAAATAGTTCAGCAATTTCTTCTTCAGTACATGATGCTGCTTTATTAGAACACCAAAAATTAACTTCGTCGCATTGGAAAATTACCGGCTCATATAAAGTTTGATTTTTTGAAAAAGTATTTTGATCGATTTTTTGATTTATTACTTTACGAATTTGTTTTAGTTTATGAATCTCATTATTAACTTTTTCTTTAGCTTCTACTAAAGTTTTAGTAATACTATTACTAGAATCTTCTTTGATTGCTTTAATTTCTTCGAGTGAAATATTTAAGTTTCTAAGACCTAAAATAAGCATCAAGTCATAAAGTTGTGAATAATCATAGTAACGATAGCCATTCTTAGTTTTTTTAATAGGTTTAAAAATACCTTGTTCATCATAGTAGATTAAAGTTCTTCTGGTAGTACCAGCAAGATTTGCCATTTCGCTAATTTTTAACATAAAAATTTCCTTTCTAAGGTTGACTGTAACGTAACGTTACAAATTATGATAATAACCAGCAATGAGTTTTTGAAAGGCATGATTCTATTATGAGGCAAGGATCGATTTTTGACAATCAAATAAATACACCATTAGCAAGCAGGATACGACCGCAAAATTTATCTGAATTTGTAGGGCAACAGCATCTATTGGGAGAGGGGAAAGTTTTACGTCAAATTATTGAACAAGATAAAGTTTCTTCCATGATTTTTTGGGGACCTCCTGGCGTAGGAAAAACCACTTTGGCACAAATTATTGCTCAAGAAACTAAAGCTAGATTTTTAAGTTTTAGTGCGGTTGAAGGTACAATTTCTAAAATAAAAAAAGCAATGAAAGAAGCTGAGCAAGAACGAGAATTTGGTAATAGAACAATTGTCTTTGTCGATGAAATTCATCGTTTTAATAAAGCACAACAAGATGCTTTTTTGCCATATGTAGAAAGTGGTAGCATTATTTTGATTGGAGCAACTACTGAAAATCCCTCATTTGAAGTTAATTCAGCTCTTCTTTCACGTTGTAAAGTCTTTGTGTTGAAGGAATTAATGCAGTCGGATTTAGTTCAGCTGTTAAAAAATGCACTTAATAAGCCAATATATTTTGGCGAACAAAAAATAGAGATAAGCGATGATAGTATTAATGCAATTGCAACTTTTGCGGATGGAGATGCTAGAAAAGCACTCAATACACTTGAAATGGCTGTCTTAAATGGAAAAAAAGAGAATAAAAAAGTCGTTGTTACAACTGATGATCTTAGTCAATTAATTACTAAAAAATTTATTCTGTATGATAAAAAAGGAGAAGAACATTACAATATTATTTCTGCTCTTCATAAATCAATGAGAAATAGTGATGCTGATGCAGCAATATATTGGATATCAAGAATGTTAGAAGGTGGGGAGGATCCGTTATATATTGCTCGCAGGCTTGTTAGATTTGCTAGTGAGGATATCGGTTTAGCAGATACTAATGCGTTAAATGTTGCTGTTAATGTTTTTCAAGCATGTCAATTTTTGGGGATGCCAGAATGTGATGTTCATCTAACAGAGGCTGTTACATATTTAGCATTAGCTCCTAAATCAAATTCAATTTATAAGGCACGTATTAATGCGGCAAAAGATGTTAAGAAGACTTTGAACGAACCAGTTCCTCTTCAAATTCGTAACGCATCAACCAAATTAATGAAAAAATTAGGTTACGGTAAAGGATATCAGTTAGCGCATTACACAAAAGATAAATTAACAACAATGAAAACAATGCCCAAATCTTTACAAGGGCATGAATATTATCATCCAACTGAAGAGGGAAATGAAACTTGGTTTAAGAAACGGCTAGATCAGATTAAAAGATGGCATAAAATGCACGGATAAAATATTAGGAGAAAATACTTATGACAATAATGAAAGCAATTAAATTAACTAAAAAGTGTGAAGCTAAAGATTTAATACCAGTATTAGTAACAAAGCCAACTTTAAAAAAGGGCTATGTACTTATTAAAGTTAAAGCGTTTGGCGTTAATGAATCTGAGGTAACTAGTAGAAAAGGTGAATCTTCATCTGACTTTACTTTTCCAAGAATTTTAGGAATTGAAGGTGTGGGAGTTGTTGAAAAAGCTCCAAAAGGAAGTCGGCTGAAACCTGGTCAAAAAGTAGCAACCATGATGGGTGGAATGGGACGCCGAATTGATGGATCTTATGCCGAATATATGCTTGTAAAAGAGAAAAATGTAATTCCAATTAAAACAGATTTAGATTGGTCAATTATTGGTGCGCTTCCAGAAATGCTTCAAACGGCATATGGTTCTTTGAGTGAAGGACTTAGATTAGAAAAAGGCGATAGACTTTTGATTCGTGGTGGTTCTTCAACTGTAGGGTTAATGGCAATTATTCTTGCCAAATTGATGGGAGCTTATGTTATTGCAACTACGAGAAATGAAAAGAAAGTAGAAGAACTTAAAGAACAGGGTGCAGACTGTGTCATTATGGATAATAAAGAATTTAAGAAAAATATGAAAAAAGTAGGTAAAATTGACAAAGTGCTAGAACTTGTAGGTTGTTCAACTTTATTTGAAGATCTTAGTTTTTTGAAGCAGGGCGGCTATGGTTGTTTTACAGGAGCTCTTGCTGGTCAATGGAATATTAAAAATTTCTCACCATATATGATTCCAACAGGAATTTTTTTAACAAGTTATGCAGGTGAGGCAACAGATTTACCTGCTAAAATTTTTAACGATATTTTGAGAAAAATTGCTAAAAATGAAATTAAAGTTCCTATTGCAAAGGTTTATGATGGTTTATCGCAAGTAGGGCAAGCCCAATTAAATCTTGAATCTGGTAAGTATTTAGGAAAACACGTTGTAGTTTTATAGAAAACTTTTTGATAAGTATATATAAATAAGCCTCTCATATTTTAAACAAATATTCAGGGGCTTATTTAACTGATATTATGTTTGTATAAAAAATATTTCCTAGGAAATATTAATTATCATTTTTTAAAGCTTCTTTTTCCTTTTGTTTTATCAAGATTGTGTCAACTACATCAGAAAGTTTGGTCTGATTAAGCTTTGCTTTAGCAGCAATTTCTGCTTGAGAATAAAATTCTTCTAAAGTTGATTGAATGTTTCCACCAACTGGACATTTTGGATTGGTATTATAGTCAATTTCAAAAAGAGGCTTATCTTTTTCAACGGCTAAATAGATATCTAATAAAGAAATTTCATTAAGCGGTTTAGTGATTTTGGGATCAGCTGCACCGTGACGTGTTTCTAACAATTTGGCTTTTTTTAATTCGCCCATTAAACGTCTGACCATAACTGGAGAAGTCTCAATGCTTGATGCAATGTTATCACTAGTTAGAGAGACTTTTCCTTGAAAAATATGGATAAATGCTAAAAGGTGAATTGAATCACTAAATCTTGTTGATACTTTCATAATATTACCTACTTTCTATATTTGTAATTATACAAGTTACAAATATTTTTATCAATATTATTGACATCCTTTATAAATAAGGATTATTATTTAAGGAAATGATAAATCATATAACTAATAAAATTACAGGAGGAATAATGAGTAAGAAAAAAACATGGTCAATTATTGGTCTGATTGTCATTATTGCGGTGATTAGTACAGTAGTTATTTGGGTAAAAAGTAATAAAAGTGATACCACTGTAGAAAAATCATCTACTCCTATTATAATCGGCTCAAAGAATTTTACTGAAAGCAAAATAGTAATGCAAATCTGGGCTGACGCCTTAAAAAAGAAAGGCTATAACGTAAAAACTAAACCTAATATTTCAAGTTCGGTAGTTTATCAAGCAATAAATTCAGGTCAAATCGATCTTTATCCAGAATATACTGGAACGATTGCAATGACTTATCTTAAAAAGCATATTGTTGGTAGAACTCCTGAGCAAATTGCAAAAATAGCTCAAAGAGGTGTTGCTAAAAAGAACCTGACTACCTTAGCTTACGCACCGGGTTCAGATGCACAAGGAATTGCTATTAGAACTTCAATTGCCAAAAAATACGATATTAAAACAATTAGTGACTTACAAAAGAGGGCAAATAAGATTCGTTTTGTTTCTCAGGGTGAATTTGATAAGCGTGAAGATGGAATTTCTGGACTTGAAAAAGTCTACGGTAAATTTAACTTTAAAGATGAAAAAATCTATGACCCCAGCTTAAAGTATAAAGTTTTAGCACGAGGTGATGGAGATGTTACTCCAGCTTCTACGACTGAAGGACAGCTTGCTACCAAAGATTACTTTGCTTTAAAGGATGACAAGAACTATTGGCCTGCATATAACTTGTTACCGCTTATTAGAGATACAACTTTAAAAAGAAATCCTAATGTCAAAAAGGTCTTAAATAAAATTGATCAAAAATTAACAACCAAAGAATTAACTTTGCTCAATAAAAAAGTAGATGTAGATGGACAAAGTTATCAAGTAGTTGCCAAAGAATGGATTAAGAATAATTATTAGAAAGGAGAATTATGTTTGCGCAAATAATTAATTATTTTCAAACAAGTTCTAATGAATACTGGGCTGCAGTTGGCCAGCATTTGTTTTTAAGCTTTACTTCACTAATCATTGCTTTAGTTATTGCATTTCCTTTAGGATATTTTGGTTCAAAAAATCGTGTTATAGCTACTTTTTGTCAAACTTTTGCTCAGATTTTGCGAATTATTCCAAGCTTAGCTCTTTTATTTATCTTAATCCCTTTTATTGGAACTGGAATTTTGTCAGCTTTAATTGCTTTAGTTGTTTTAGCTATTCCTCCCTTAGTTGTAAATATTATCTTAGGATTTAATGAAGTTCCACAACTTTATACAGAAGTTGGAATGTCACTAGGAATGAATAATTTAGACTTACTTAAGCAAATTTCACTCCCATTAGCACTACCATATATTTTAAATGGAATTAAAATAGCTCTAATTGAAGTGATTGCTAGTGCTAGCTTAGCAGCTTATATTGGCGCAGGTGGACTTGGAAATTTAATTATGACTGGTCTTGGTCTTTATAAGATGCAGTATGTAGTGATTGGCGGTGTGAGTGTGGCATTACTTTCATTATTATCAATGTTTATTTTAGATTTCATGATAAAAAGGGTGAAAAATAATGACTAACGAAATTATCAAGTTTAACCATGTGAACAAAAAATTCGGAAAAAATGAAATTATCGAAGATTTAACCTTTTCTATTAATAAAGGCGAATTTGTAACTGTGCTTGGATCTTCTGGTTCTGGAAAAACTACTACCTTAAAAATGATTAATGGATTAGAAAAGCCAACTAGTGGGGAAATTATTGTTGATAATTGTAATTTGAAAGAAGCTAATTTAGTTGAACTTCGTCGTCATATTGGATATGTTGTTCAATCGATTGGACTTTTTCCGCATATGACAATTGCACAGAATATTGCAGTTACTCCTAAACTACTAGGCTGGAATCAAAATAAGATTAATTTAAAAGTGAAAGATTTACTTAAAATAGTTGGATTAACTGATCCTTCTTATGTTAATCGCTATCCTGGTCAATTATCAGGGGGACAGCAGCAACGAGTAGGTGTGGCCAGAGCGCTTTCAACTAATCCGCCATTAATGCTTTTTGATGAACCATTTTCAGCACTAGATGCGATTATTAGGCAAGATTTGCAACAAGAAATCAAAAATTTGCATCATAAATTGAGTAATAAAACTTTCTTTTTTGTGACTCATGATATTAATGAAGCACTTTATCTAGGAGATAAAGTGATGGTTATGAATCATGGTAAAATTGAGCAATTTGATACACCTAATGAAATAGTAAATCATCCTAAGTCAGCTTATGTTGAAAGGTTGATTGGAACAGTTAGAGAAAATCAAAACTTATGGGAGAATTTAAAGTGATTCAATACTGGCAAGAAAATTATATTAGAATGCTTAATTTAATGATTGAACATGCACAGATGGTTTTGATAGCTCTTTTAATTGCCGGTGTAGTTGCGATTATTTTGATTGCAATCTTTTTAAGAAAAAAGTACTGGCTAAATGGATTAATATATTTCTTTTCATTATTATATTCAGTTCCTAGCTACGCTTTTTTTGCATTACTTATTCCAATTACAGGCTTAGGAAAAATTAGTGCAATCATTGTTTTAGCATTTTATAGTGAGTATATTTTACTTAGAAGTTTTATAACTGGTATTCATCAAGTAAGTTCTACTTATCTTGAAGTAGCAAAAGGTGTTGGGATGACTCAGCAGCAAATTTTTGCTAAAGTTCAATTACCTTTAGCCATGCCAGCGATTTTTTCAGGGATGCAAATAGCGTTATCAAGTACAATGGCAATTGCTACAATTGCAGCTACGATTAGTGCAGGAGGATTGGGAGATTTACTTTTTGAAGGATTACAAACAGGTCGTATTGTACCAATATTGTGGGGAACAATTTTAACTGTTATTTTGACTTTGATTTGTATTGTGGTTTTAAAATTAATTGAAAATATTGTAATTGGTGATTGGAAAAGTGAAAAATAAGGCTTATGTGGCAAAATCGTAAAAATATAAAAGTTGCTAAGAGAAATAGTTGACCTTAGACTGAAACTTATAATTATGTAGAGAAATTTAAAGTAAAGAAGGTGAGTTTTAAGCTCACCTTCTTTATTTCCCAGGAAATATTAATCTAATTCCATTTCATTGTAAGATAATTTTTTGCGGCGAAATACATGAACGACTAATCCAATTACTAATCCTGCAAGAGCTGGTAAAAGCCATGAAAGTCCCACGCTTGCTAAAGGTAATGCATTTCTTAAAGAAGCTACCCATGTGCCAAAAGTACTTTGGCTAACAACACTTGGGAAGGCTACGACCATATCGCCCAAAGCTGGAACTACAGTAAGCATTACTACCCAGAAGTAAACTACACCATCGCGCTTGAAAAGTGGTGACGCTACAGAAAGTAAGATAAGTACCATTGAAAGAGGGTATAAGAACATTAACATTGGAGTCGACCAAGCGATGATTTGATCAAGACCGAAGTTTGCGGCTAAGAATGAAGCAAAGCAACTTAATGCAAGCCAAGTGTGATAGCTGACTTTAGGAAAATGATTGTGAAAATCTTGAGCAAAGGCTGCTACAAGACCTACTGCAGTTGTTAAACAAGTTACAGTTAGTAAGAATGCTAAGACAATTTGTCCAAAATTACCAGCATATGCGTTTACTAATTGATTAAATGCAACACCACCATCTGGTGATACCTTGAACCGACCAAGTGACATTGCACCTAAAATGATTAAAAGAACATAAATTACAGCAACAGCACCCATTGAGAGAACGCCAGATTTTGCAACTACTTTAGAAACATCTTTACTTGATTTTTGCCCCATTAGGCGAATTGCTGTTACAACTGTTACACCAAATGCCAATCCAGCTAAGGCATCCATTGTGTTATAGCCTTCTAAAAATCCATTAACAAGCGCACCATAAACATAGTTGGGAGTTACGGGAGCAGTTGCAGGATTACCTAAAGGACGAGCAAAAGCAACTACAAAGACTAAAAATAAAAGTCCTAAAAATACTGGATTTAAGATTTTACCAATATTAGTTAAGATGTCGTTTTCTCGATATGAGAAGTAAAATGCTGCAGCAAAGAATAATGCTGAAAATACAAGTAATGCTACAGATTGATAATGTTTGTCAATAAACGGAGAGAGTCCAACTGTAAAAGATACAGTTGCAGTACGAGGAGTTCCAAAAAGTGGTCCAATTGTTGCATGGATCAAAACCATGAAAACTAATGCAAATCCAGTTCCAAGAGGTTTACCAATATCAAAAACTCCGTCTGCGCGAGTAACAGCAACTGCTAAAACTGATAAAAGTGGTAATAATACTCCAGTAATCAAAAACCCAACAGCTGCCATCATCCAGTTTTTTCCAGCTAATTGCCCCAAATGAAGTGGAAAAATCAGATTACCGGCTCCAAAAAACAGCCCGAATAAAAGGGAAGCCACTACTAAATATTTTTTAAATGTGAGTTTATTTGAGGTAGACTTATTCATTATATTTTCCTCCTAAAATTTCTCAATGAAAAAGAAAAACGCCCCTTAGTCCAACTTGGACTAAGGGACGCTCAGCGTGGTACCACCCTATATTCGTGCTTAAAAACACCTTTACACGTACGGCCAAACGGCGATACGTTGCAGCTATAATGGGTGCTCCCACTAAAACTTACTTTGATTTAAGTTTTAGACTCAAAAGTGATTTTCAATCAAATAAGGAAGTTATCTCTTCACACCAATCGAGACTCTCTGAAAACTATTACTTAATCTACTTTTCTTTCTCATTGCGATTGCTTAATTAAATTGTTGTTAATAATATTAACTCGTTTTTAATAATTGTCAAGAAGTTTTTAAATAATTTTTCTAAAAACAAGTTTTGGCTTGTTGTTTTTTTAAATAGTCCTAAAATATAGTTATAAGTTAAATTTTTAGGAGAAAGAAAAATGGATGAAACACCTGTATTAAAGTTAACTAAATTAGTTATCAAAAAAGAAGACCGCGAAGAATATATTAAAGAAGCAGAAGAAGACATGCATCAATCAATTCCAGCTCAGATTGATACTTTGATTATTGGTAGCGGTCATGAAGATGCACAAGGAACCATTAATTATGTTGTAAGATTGTTCCGCAGTCCAATAGCTGAAGATTTATATACTGCTGCTGATCATGCTGATGAGTATGCAGAAACTATTAAGAGAATTGCACAAGAGCAAAAAACTTGGGATTTAAATCCACAAATTATTACTACTAAGCCTAATAAAGCTCTTAATTCTTATGCTAACGAGTTTGTAATGCATCTTAACAAAATTAATGTAAAAAAGGGCAATGAAGATAAATTTGCACATACTATTAAAAAAGAAATTACTACTGCAATGGCTGAAGAAGTTGGTGTTGAAATGATCATTGCAGGTAATGATAAGAGTAATCCTGATGAATGGTTTGTTCTTGAAGTCTATGCAAATGATAATGAATATAAAGCACACCTTGATTCAAAGCATTTTGCAGAATATCAAGATGAGATTAAGGACTTGATTGAAAGTAGAGAAAGCCACGAATTAGTACGTGATACATTAGCTTCACAAGGTGCGGTAGTAATTGACTAAATTTTTTGAAAAAAGTTTCAATTTTTTCTTGACTCTTTTCTTGTTATCCCCTATACTATTAAATGTCGAGTGATGAAGGTCATTCGAATAGAACTAACAAGTAAAAGGTTCGAAGGATGGGTTATAGCCAAGTGGTAAGGCAATGGTTTTTGGTACCATCATGCGCTGGTTCGAATCCAGCTAACCCAATTCATAGAGGTGAAAAAGAACACAGTGAGAGCTGTGTTCTTTTTTTGCTTTTTTATCTTAATTATTTAATATAGCAAAACAAAAAAGAGTGCCGTGTTAACCACGTACACTCCCATTAGCTAATGCGGGTAATCAGCCCGACTTTTTGCGTGCGAGTTTAAAACTCACGTGTTCTTTATTATCGCAAAGCTATTATAGCATAATTTCAAGTAAATGGTAAAATATTAGTGCGTGCGAGTTTTGCATAGCTCTAAATCGTTTCAAGCGATTTTAAAGGAGGTGTGCTTTGATGACCCACGTGTTAATTATTATCGCTGTTAGTATGCTGATCGACTCAATCACTCGATTAGTGCGTGAAATTAAGCGCCGTTAATGGTTTGTTTGATTTCTCAACTGAGACAGTTCCAATTGTGGAGCTGTCTTTTTTGTGTTTTCACGTCTTTAAATTTTAACAGTGCATATGTGCAAAATAACCAGACAGCAACACTATTCTTTTTATAAATAAATCAATATGTGAATATGAGAGAGTAGTATTTTAGGCTTGCTTATTTTTGGAAGTGGCAAAAGTTAAATATCTGACTCGTAGGTCTGACCTTTTTGTCATACTCTGTTTTTTGTTTTGCTATAATCTATAAAAAAGCAAAAAAGAGTGTCGTGTTAACCACGTACACTCCATTAGCTAATGCGGGTAATCAGCCCGACTTTTTGCGTGCTAGGTATGACCTAGTTTTATTAATCTTGCTAAAAAGATTATAGCATAGAATCAACAAAATGGTAAAATGTTTAATGCGTGCTTTAAGCACCTAATTAAAAACGCTTATGCGTTGAAAGGAGGTGTAAGGCATGACCAACATTTTATTAATCATTGCTATCAGTGTGCTAATCGACTCAATCACTCGATTAGTGCGTGAAATTAAGCGCCGTTAATGGTTTGTTTGATTTCTCAACTGGGACAGTTCCAATTGTGGAGCTGTCTTTTTTGGTTAATATGTACTTTCATCCGTATAATTTTAAAAATTTGTATTTAAAACTTTCTAGATAGTTAAAAATTTAGTAGTATTAAAGTAGGATACACCAAAATCATATTATATAGCTTTTAGAAAGAATGTTACTTATGTCTGAAATTAAATACGAAAAAGTTCGTGATAGTTTGATAAAAGATATTGAAAATGGAAAATATCAAGAAGGCAAAAAGTTGCCTACGGAATCTGAATTAATGCAAACTTATAATGTGAGTCGCTATACAATTCGAAGAGCAGCTGGTGAATTGGAGAATAGACATTATATTTATCGCATTCAAGGTGGCGGTATGTTTGTTGATAATTGGAAGAAAAGAATTAAATCTAAATTTAATGATGCTAAAATGATTGGCGTAATAACTACTCATTTGGCTGATTATATTTTTCCAAGAATTATCAGTGGAATAGATAAAGTTATTTCAGAGAATGGGTATTCTTTAATTCTTAATAATACTCATAATAATCCTGATGAAGAGCGTAAAGCTTTGAAAAGGATGATTGATAATGATGTATCAGGATTAATCATTGAGCCAACACAAAGTGCATTACCAAATAAAAATTTAGATCTTTATAATAGTTTAAAAGAGAAAAATATTCCTACTCTTTTAATTAATGCACATTATAATAATCTTGATTTTCCATATATAGAAGTAGATGATTTAGAAGCTGAAAAAGAAATGACTAATTATTTGATTGGTTTGGGTCATAAAAAGATTTTAGGTATGTTTCAAGTAGATGATATGCAAGGAACCAAACGATTACGAGGCTTTTTGGATGCGTATATGGAGCATCCTGATATTTCGTATTTGAATGAAACTATTATGTATCAATCAACTGAAAATATGACTCCAATCTTAAAAGAAGCAATTTTGAAAATTAATCGTGAAAATGGTCCTACTGCTGTAGTTTGTTACAATGATGAACTTGCTATTCAAATGATGGATGTAATAAGATCTGTTGATTTAAAAATTCCTAAAGATGTTTCAGTTGCTGGCTTTGATGATTATATTTTAGGAAGATATATTTCTCCACGCTTAACAACTGTTGCTCATCCCAAAGAAAAAATGGGTGTAGATGCTGCAAAAAAATTAATTGATATGATTAATGGTAAAAAAGTAACTTCTAAGAGTTATAAAGTTAATATTATGCCTAATGAAACAACCAGTAAGATAGATTAAAATAATACTAATAAAAAGACATTGAGCAAAAAATTTGTTCGATGTCTTTTTTTATTTGTGTAATAATTTTTAAAAACAAAAAACAACAAATATAAAATTTGTAATTAATTTGTATTGAAAAATATCAGAAAAAGACGTATTATTAATTTGTGAATTGAAAGCGCATTCAATAATAAAAACAATAAATTAAAATTCATGAAAAGGAGGAAAAAATGGTTAAAAGTAAAAAGAAGATATCCAGTGCCTTTATATACTTTTTTGGCTCATTTGGAGGCATTTTATTTGGTTATGACATTGGTGTAATGACAGGTGCATTACCATTTTTGGAAGCAGATTGGCATTTGCAAAATGCTGCAGGTCTTGTAGGTTGGATTACTTCTGCAGTTATGTTTGGGGCTATTTTTGGTGGTGCGCTTGCAGGACAACTATCTGATAAGCTCGGTCGACGCAAAATGATTTTAATTTCTGCGGTAATATTTATGATTTTTTCAATTTTATCAGGAGTAGCGCCTGATATTGGACGAATTAGCCCATATTATTTGATTATTGTAAGAATGCTTTTAGGACTTGCGGTGGGAGCTGCATCAGCATTAGTTCCTGCATATATGTCAGAAATGGCTCCAGCAAAAGCAAGGGGTCGCTTATCAGGTCTTAATCAAACTATGATTGTTTCAGGAATGCTTTTATCTTATGTAGTTGACTTTTTGTTAAAAGACTTACCTGGTGAATGGGCTTGGAGATTAATGCTAGGACTTGCTGCAGTGCCGGCTTTGATTTTATTTATAGGAGTATTGCACTTACCTGAATCTCCGCGCTTTTTACTTAAAAAGGGTGATGAAGCTCAAGCAAAGCGAGTTTTATCATATATTAGATCAAACCCTGCTGAAATTAATCAAGAATTAGAAAGCATTAAAAAAACTGCTAAAAAAGAACGTGAAGCAAATCAAAAAGCTACTTGGGGAACACTATTCAGTAGTAAATACCGGTATTTAGTTATTGCTGGTGTTGGTGTTGCAGCTTTTCAACAATTTCAAGGTGCTAATGCGATCTTCTACTACATTCCTTTAATTGTACAAAAAGCAACTGGTCAAGCAGCTTCTTCTAACTTAATGTGGCCAATTATCCAAGGTATCATTTTGGTAATTGGATCATTATTTTATATGTGGATTGCAGATAAATTTAACCGTCGTGCGTTATTAATGCTAGGTGGCAGTGTAATGGGATTGTCATTTATTTTGCCAGCTGTTTTAAATTGGATGATTCCAAATATGAATCCAATTACAATAGTTGTATTTCTTTGTATTTATGTGGCATTTTATTCATTCACCTGGGCTCCTCTTACTTGGGTTTTGGTTGGAGAAATCTTCCCATTAGCTATTAGGGGGCGCGCTTCTGGTCTTGCTTCTTCATTTAATTGGATTGGTTCATGGTTAGTTGGATTGATTTTTCCAATTATGACTGCCAGTATGCCACAAGAAGCAGTATTTGCAATTTTTGGTGTAATTTGCTTATTAGGTGTAATTTTCATAAAAACTCGTGTTCCAGAAACTAGAGGACATACTCTTGAAGAAATTGAAGCTCAAGGAACAAATCATTCTAAGGCAATTAAAAAAGTACACTCTAAAAATATTAATGTAGAAAGAACTAATTCTTAGGAGAATAATGATGAATTTACTTGAAACTAAAAAACAAATTCAAAATGGTAAAACAGCCTTAGGAATTGAATTGGGATCTACAAGAATAAAAGTTGTCTTAATTGATAATAACTTTGAAACACTGGCTTCCGGAAGTTTTACATGGGAAAACCAATATAAAAATAATATTTGGACATATTCACTTGACCAAGTCTGGGAAGGAATTCAGCAAGCTTTTAAGCAATTAAAAGCTTCTGTTCAAAGTAAATATCATATTCCTTTAACTAGGATTGGTTCAATTGGTGTGAGTGCGATGATGCACGGATATTTACCATTTGATAAGGAAGGAAATTTACTTACTCCATTTAGAACTTGGAGAAATAATATTACTGAAGAAGCAGCTGATAGACTTACTGAATTATTTAATTTTAATATTCCGCAAAGATGGAGTATTGCACATTTATATCAAGCTATTCTTAATGAAGAAAAGCATGTTGATAATATTGATTTTATTACTACTTTAGCTGGATATGTACATTGGAAGCTAACAGGAGAAAAAGTTACAGGAATTGGAGATGCTTCGGGCATTTTTCCAATAGATGAAAACTTATTGACTTATCGTAATGATTTTTTGAATAAATTTAGCAAATTACCAGAAGTTGCCAAATATTCATGGTCAATTGAAAATATTTTACCAAAGCCTATTGTAGCTGGAAAAAATGCGGGAGAGTTAACTGAACAAGGTACAAATCTATTAGATCCATCAGGTTCTTTAAAAGCAGGCTCTCTTATGGCACCTCCAGAAGGTGACGCAGGAACAGGAATGGTTGCAACAAACAGTGTTAGAAAACGTACAGGCAATATTTCAGTAGGTACATCAGCATTTTCGATGAATGTTTTAGATAAACCTCTCAAATCTGTTCACCGTGATATTGATTTGGTAACTACTCCATCAGGCACACCAGTGGCTATGGTACATGTTAATAATTGTTCTTCAGATATTAATGCCTGGGTTGATTTATTTAAAGAATTTGCAGATGCCACAGGTAATAAAATTAGTACGGATAACTTATATCAGACCTTATTTGATTCTACTGTTCGTGCTGATTCAAATGCTGGTGGCTTAGTAAATTATAGCTATTTATCTGGTGAAAATATTACAAAAATTAAGGCAGGTAGACCACTATTTGTTAGAACTGAAAATAGTAAGATGAATCTTGCTAACTTTTTCTTAAGCCAATTATATGCAGCTTTTGCTCCTCTTAAAATCGGTATGGATATTTTATTAAATGAAGAACATGTTCAAACTGATGTAATGGTAGCTCAAGGTGGTTTATTTGCTACGCCTGTTATTGGGCAACAAGTTTTAGCTAATGCTTTAAATATCCCTATTACTGTAATGAATACAGCAAGTGAAGGCGGACCATGGGGAATGGCTGTTTTAGCAAAGTATGCTGAAACAGGTGGTGTTAAAAAATTAGCTGATTATTTAGATGAGAATGTATTTAAAAATCCAGAAAGTATGACGCTCACTCCAGAAGATAAAGGTGTTAAAGGGTATGAGCAATTTATTGATATTTACCAAGCTGGCTTGCCAATAGAAGAACTTGCTGGAAGAAAAATCAATTTTCAAGAAGGAGAAAAATAATGCTAGAAGAATTAAAAAAAGAAGTTTATGAAGCAAATATGCAATTGCCAAAACTGGATTTAGTGTCATTTACATGGGGAAATGTTTCCGGAATTGATCGTGAAAAAGGTTTATTTGTTATTAAGCCTTCTGGAGTTCCATATGATGAATTAAAGCCTGAAGATATGGTAGTTGTTAATCTTAATGGTGAAGTGGTAGAAGGGACTATGAATCCATCTTCAGATACTCCAACACATACTTATTTATATAATCATTTTCCAAAAATTGGTGGCATTGTTCATACTCATTCTCCCTGGGCAGTTTCATTTGCAGCAGCTAATATGGATATTCCAGCACTTAATACTACACACGCAGATACTTTTTATGGTGATGTGCCAGCTGCTGATGCATTAACTAAAGAAGAAATTGAAGAAGATTATGAAGGAAATACTGGAAAAACAATTGTACGTACTTTTAAGGAGCGGAATTTAGATTATGAAGCAATTCCTGCATCTTTAGTAAGTCAACATGGTCCTTTTGCTTGGGGCAAAACTCCACAAGAAGCAGTATATAATGCAAAAGTTTTGGAAGTAGTTGCCGAAGAAGATTATCATTCTTTGCAATTAACTCGAGGTAATATTCATTTACCACAATATTTGTTAGATAAGCATTATTATCGTAAACACGGCAAAGATGCTTATTATGGTCAAAATAATGCCCATTCTAAAGATCATGCTAAGAAAATTAATTAATAAATATCATTAATTTGTATTGAATTTATATGTAATACGTTCTACAATAAAAATGTAAGCGTTTTATTTAAACGAAAAGGAGATCAATTATGCGTAAAGTTCCAGATTATAAGTTTTGGTTTGTTGTAGGTAGTCAACCTTTATATGGTGAAGAAGCTTTAAGAAAAGTAAAAGAAGATGCAGAAAAAATTGTTGATGGTATTAACAAAAGTGGCAAATTAGAATATCCAATTGAATTTAAGTTAGTTGCTACGACTGCAGAAAGTATTACTAAGTTTATGAAAGAAGCAAACTATCGTGATGATGTTGCTGGGGTAATTACTTGGATGCATACTTTTTCACCAGCTAAGAATTGGATTCGTGGTACTCAATTACTGCAAAAGCCACTGCTGCACTTATGTACACAATTTTTAAATCATATTCCATTTGATGATATTGATATGGATTATATGAATTTACACCAAAGTGCACATGGTGACCGCGAATATGAATATATTAATGTAAGATTAGGTGTTCCAGATACCATTGTTTATGGATGGTGGAATGATGAAAAAGTTCAAAAGCAAATTGCTTCTTGGGAACATGTAGCTGTTGCTTATGATGAAAGTTTTCACATTAAAATTGCTAGATTTGGCGATACAATGCGTGACGTTGCTGTCACTGAAGGTGATAAGGTTGCTGCGCAAATCAAACTTGGCTGGACAGTTGATTATTATCCAATTGCTGATTTAGTTAAATTAGTTAATGAAGTAAAAGAAGAAGATATTGATAAAGAATATAAGAAGTTGGAACAAAACTTTGAAATGGTCGAAGGCGATAATGACCATGAAAAATATGTTCATGCTGTTCGTTATCAATTACGTGAATATTTAGCTCTTAAAAAGTTTTTGGATGATAATGATTACAATGCCTTTACTGATAATTTCCAAGATCTTGAAGGATTAGAACAATTGCCAGGATTAGCTGTACAACTTCTTCAATTACAAGGATATGGCTTTGGTCCAGAGGGTGACTTTAAGACAGCTGGATTAAGTAAGTTGATTAAGATATTAGCTGATAATAAGAAGACTGGCTTGATGGAAGATTATACGTTAGATTTACGTCAAGGCCATGAAGCAATTATGGGTTCTCATATGCTTGAAGTTGATCCTACTTTGGCTTCCGATAAACCTAGAGTAGAAGTTCACCCACTTGGTATTGGTGGTAAAGCAGATCCAGCACGTTTAGTATTTACGGGATCAGAAGGAGACGGGATTTATGTAACTTTGTCTTACTTTGATAAAGGTTACAAGTTTGTTTCTTATCCAGTTGATGCTAAAATTCCTGAAAAAGAAATGCCAAAATTACCAACAGCTAAACAAATGTGGACTCCAAAAGTTGGCTTAGAACCGGGTGCTAAAGCTTGGATGTATGCAGGTGGTGGACACCATTCAGTAATTTCTTTGAATGCTACTGAAGAACAATTGAAGCAATTAGCTCGCTTATTCAAAATTGAATTAGTTGATATTGATAAATAGAATTTTATGATTAATCTCGTTTAAAACTAGAATTAGATCTATAGTTTAAACGAGATTTTTCTTTGTTTTTATAAATAATGGGCTGCTTAAAAAAGCAGTAATAAAAGATAAAATCCAAGTTAAACAATAAATTATAAAAATACTTAAAAATGGCACTTGTTGGAATAAAATTTTGCCAAATAAATCCCAAAGAATCCATGACCACATTGCATTAGGCAGATAAGCTAAATAAGCAATCTGAGCTAATTTATGAATTAAGTAACTTGTTTTTTTAAAGCGTGATCCGACATGAATTGCAAATAAAGATATTAAAAAGATGACACTCAAATCATAAAAAGTCATTGAAGGTTTATAATATGGTGCATTTGCTAGATTAAGAGGTAAGCCGAATTGGAATAATTCAAGATTGATAACAATAAAACTTAATATCAAAATAGCCCCAATCAAGTATTTCCACTTTGATAAAAAATCACAATAAAATTCAAAAAATATGGCGCATAATACACCAAGAAAACCATAAAGTGCAAAACTCATAAAAAATCTGTCAAATAAATACCAATCATGCATTTTAGGACCATGGAAAATCAAACAATCATAAAATATTAACCATGAAGCAGATATGATTAGAATAATTATTAAGCAGAAAATAAACTTCTTTATTCGTAGTTGAAAATTAAAATCTATCCATTTTACAAGTAAATTAAATAGGGGCATTAATATCAAAAATTGCAACATCATTACTGCATACCACAAGTGCGGAGCAGCATTTCCACTTACAAGCTGCCATAAAAAACTTTGAAAGTTATGATAATGATTAATTTGCTGTAAATTTGGAAAAAGTAGTAAATAAATTATTCCCCACAAATAGTATGGGAGAAAGGAGCCACGCAATATTTTTAAGTAAAACTTTTTAGTATTAAATT
The DNA here is from genome assembly GCF_052615405.1 of Lactobacillus sp. PSON. Lineage (NCBI taxonomy): Bacteria > Bacillati > Bacillota > Bacilli > Lactobacillales > Lactobacillaceae > Lactobacillus > Lactobacillus sp. PSON. The sequence continues at coordinate 45,469 of NZ_JBQXFW010000004.1, forward strand.
TTATCCCTAAATTGTATCGAGTATTAGTGAATAAAATGCTAAAAATAAAAGCAGGTGCAGAAAATTTTACAATATTATAGCTAATACCAATGCCGATTTGTGTATTTGCATTAGGGTGCGCATTTAAAGCAAAGCCTAAAATAGACTGTAAAAAGACAGCTGATACCGCCATGACTTTTAAAAAGTCGCCATTATCAGCTGCCGTTTTATCTTTTAAGAAAGATTTATAATTCATTTTCATTATCATATGGGAATTTAAGCCCCCAAGCTACACGAACACTGTTTAAAATATGAGCAATAGCACGGGATTTTTCAAGTTCACCGTCATCATGTCCTTGTTCAATATAACGCTCAAAATCTTCAACTTCATATTGTAAGGCTTTATAACTTTTACCAGCTTCTATATGGTCATAATCTTCTTCATGGGCGCTTTCAGTGTAAGTAATGTCAGCGCGTGTTGCACGTGGATATTGGCTTATTTCAACATAACCTTTGGTACCTGAAACAAGTCCGCGCTTAGGCTGTTTAGCACGCATAGAAAGTGACATTACTGCCATTTGTCCTTTAGAGTTTTTCAAGATAATACCAGATTGCTCATCAACTCCTGTTTCAAAGAATTTTACAGAAGTAGTAATACTTTCTGGATATTCGTCTAAAAACTCCATCGCAAATGCAGTTGCATATCCGCCAATATCAAGAAGAGCGCCACCAGCAAGACGTTTACTAAAGAAGCGATTAGAAGGATCATAGTCTTTTAAACTGCCGAAGTTGATTTGAATCATTTTAATTTGACCAAGTTTATCATCTTTGATTAGTTTTTTAACTTTTTTATAAATTGGCATGTGATAAAGAGTGAAGCCTTCGGTTAAGATAAGGTGCTTTTCTTTAGCTAATTTTGCTACTTCATCAAATTGCTTAGCATTAACTGTTATAGGTTTTTCACAAAATACATTTTTGCCTGCATTTAACGCTTTTTTGATATAAGTATAATGAGACATATTAGGAGTAGCGATATAGATGATATCAATATTAGGATCTTCAATCATCTCATCAGGATCAGTAAAAATATGCTTAACATGTTTTTCTTCAGCGAATTCATCAACAGATTTTTTATTATTGTTAGCTGCCGCATAAATTTCACCGTTGACTGCATTTATTGCATCAGCCATATCGTGAGCAATCCAGCCAGTGCCAACGATTCCCCAGTTATATTTTTTCATAGTTTTCTCCTTGTAAAAATTTTCTTACAATTAAAGTTTAGTATTATTGAAAGCGCTATGCAATAAAAGTGATGTGGGTTTCAACAGGGAAAAATGACTTAAAAATATTATTTTCAAAAAATAATAAAATTTTTTACAAAAAACACTTGCATTTATCCCTAAACTTATGTATTATAATAAACGTGCATTACGGAGGAATAGCGAAGTGGCTAAACGCGGCGGTCTGTAAAACCGCTCTCTCTGAGTTCGGCGGTTCGAATCCACCTTCCTCCATTGCTGGTTTATCCAGCTGGTAATTAGTTGAACTAACAAGTAAAAGGTTCAATGAATTGGGTTATAGCCAAGTGGTAAGGCAATGGTTTTTGGTACCATCATGCGCTGGTTCGAATCCAGCTAACCCAATAGTTCTTATAGAACACCCAACCCGATTAAGAAGTATCTCATACGAGATACTTCTTTTTTTGCTTTTTAACTAAAAATGTGCTATATAATAAAAAGTATTTACAAAATAATACATAACCTTTATACTTATTATTTGTAATAAGCTTATATATAGTAAGTAGGGTTAAAATATGAGACATAAAAGTTTACTGACTGGAATTATGGTAATAGCTGCAGCGGGGGTATTAGCAGCTTGTTCTAATTCTAGTAATTCATCTAATTCAAAAAAAGTGATGAATACAGCAACTTCAAATGAAATTTCAACGCTAGATTCAAGTAAGTATGGAGATACTACAAGTTCTGAAGTTCTGCAAAATTCAATGGAAGGATTATATCGTTTTGATAAGAATAATCAGCCAAAGTTAGCAGGTGCAACTAGTGTAAGTAAGTCAAAGGATGAGAAGGTTTATACTTATACTTTGCGAAAAAATGCTAAATGGTCAAATGGTGATCCAGTTACTGCTCAAGATTATGTAACAGCTTGGCGCAGAACAGTTGATCCTAAAAATTCTTCCCTTGATAGTGATAGTTATGCCATTATTAAAAATGGTACAAAAATTACTCAAGGCAATGCTTCTGTTAATTCATTAGGAATTAAGGCTTTAGATAAATATAAGTTACAAATAACTTTAGAAAATCCAATTCCTTATTTGCCTCAAATTTTAGAAGGGGCACAATTTTATCCACAAAATACTAAATTAGTTAAAAAACTAGGTTCTAAATATGGCACTAGTAGTCAAAATTTAGTTTATAATGGACCGTTTGTTGTAAAGGGTTGGTCTGGATCAAATCTTAAATGGAGTTTTATTAAAAATAAAAATTATTGGGATAAGAGTCTAGTTAAAATTGATCGTGTTAATATGCAAGTTATTCGAGAAACTTCAACCGGAGTTAATTTATTTAGAAGTGGAAATTTAGATTATACTCCGTTGTCATCTGATTTTGTAAAGCAATATCAAAATAATAAAGAATATCATTCTCAAGTAACACCAACTAATGGTTATATGACTTTCAATTTAAAAAGAAAAGTAACTGGTAATGTTCATGTTCGTCGTGCTATTAGTCAAGCAATTGATAAAAAATTACTTGTTAAAACGATTCTTCATGCAGGTAAAGTTTCAAATGGCATAGTTGCTTCTAATTTTATTAAAGATGAAGTTACTGGAAAAGATTACCGCGAAGATGCAGGGGATTTAGCGGTATATAATAAACATGCTGCACAAAAAGAATGGAAATTAGCTCAAAGCGAACTTGGTAAAAAGAAAATTACTCTAGAACTTCTGACCTCAGATATAGATGATGCAAAACGTGTGGGTGAATTTATTCAAAGCGATTTGATGAAAAACTTACCAGGCTTGACTATTAAATTGCGTTCTATTCCGTTAAAATCTCGCTTGTCAAATACAACTAATCATAATTATGATTTTGTATATGGAACTTGGCAACCAAGTTATGAAGATCCAATTGACTTTTTAACGATAGGTGGACTTTTTAATTTAGAACCAGATTATCATAATGATAATTTTTGGAAGCAAATTAATTTAGCTCGTTCAACTTATGCAACTGACCCTAAAAAACGTTTAAATGCATTAATTAATGCAGAAACGCAATTGATTAAGAAAGATGCATTTGCGGTACCGCTATATCAAGCAGGAGCATCATATTTGCTTAATTCAAATGTTCAAAACTTTCAATTATCTCCATATGGAAATGTTGCTTATTATTGGAATATAAAGATGAAATAATAAAAGCTCGGAATTTTTCCGGGCTTTTAAAATTCACTAATAGTTTTTCCTTGCCAATCAAGCATTCCACCTTGAACATTAATAGTAGTGTAACCTTTTAATTCAAGAATAGCTGCAGCTTGAGCAGAACGATTACCAGAACGACAAATTAAATAATAGGATTGACTTTTATCTTCTTTGAATTTAGCTATTTTTTCTAAAGGAAAGTTTTGAGCTTCAGGAATATGACTTCCTGCATATTCTAATTCAGTTCGAACATCAATTAAATTGATATCGTGATTTTTGAGCAGTTTCATTAATTCGTTTGTAGAAATTTCTTTCATTTTTTAACCTCATTCATGCATTATTTACCTATTATAGAAGAAAAACAGGTAAAATTATATTTAGTTGTTTTTAGAAAGGGAAAAATTGAATGCCTAGACTTATAAAAATTGGAGCCGGTGGCGCAGAAGTCACTTGGCATGAAGCGTTAAAAGATTTACGCGCAGATGATGTGCTTTTCTTAGAGCCTGGTTTTTATGAATTACCGCAAGGAATTACTCTAACTGATATAACTATTAAAGGAACAGGGTCTAGTCCAGAAGATACAACAATTTTAGGATATGCAGGTGTTTCTAAGAATAGTAGATATGTAACTTTAGAAAATCTTTGCATAAACACAAATAAAGATCGAAATAGTTTGTTCATCCCACTAGAAGCAGATACTTATTTAAGTTTACGAAATTGTATTATAAAGGGATGCGGAACGGATACTGCTACTATTGCTGTTAATGGGAAAGCTACTTTAGAATTATATTCAACTAAAGTTATTGGGGGTTCAATTTCAATGTTTGAAGCATCAGACTTTAGGCTAGAAATGAACGATTCTTATATTGATTATCCTTCAAATGAATATTGTGCTTTGGCTTTAGAAGGTCATGGTACAGCGATTATTAACAACTCTAGAATTCATGGTAGTATAAATACTTTTAATAAAACTAATATGGAGCTTGATATTAATAACACAACAATTGATTATTTGCTTTTGCATGGTCAAACTTGGATGAATATGATGGGAAGTGAAGTACTATCACAAGAAGATGCATGTCTTTATATTAGTGATGAATGCTGGGTGAATATTTTAAATAGCAATTTTAATGGTGGCGTTTATTTAGATAAGCAAGCAAGAATGATTTTACAAAATAGTCGCTTAAATAGAATGGTAGCTATTGATGAAGCAAAAGTTACTCTTAATAATTCAGTGGTTACTGATCATGCAGATTTTCAAAATGATGCAAAATGTGATGCTAATCGTGTTACTTTTAATGGGGGATTAGAATACGAGTATTTTTTGGCATTGAGTGATGATGCGGAACTTAAGGGAAGTAATTTAGTATTAAACTCAAACGGTGCAACGTTGGCAGTTCAAGATAATGCAAAGTTAATAATGAATGTTCTTGCAAGTAAAGATAAGTCATTAGAAGTTGAATGTAATAAAAAACCTAATGTTCATATCTTAGGAATGAAATGGACCGCTAAGAAAAAATAGTCAAAAAATAAAAGAGTCTTTAGACTATGAAATCTAGACCAATTTAGCTTATAATTGATTATAGATTTGGAGGGATGCACTATGGAAGAACCGATGTACATCAAGATTCATAATCAAATTAAACGTGATGTAGAAAATCATATCTATAAAGTGGGAGATCGAATTCCAGCAGAAAGACAGCTTGCAGTTGAGTTTGGCGTGTCGAGAATGACTTTGCGTCAAGCTATTAAAACTTTAGAAGAAGAAGGAATTCTTGAAAGACGCCTTGGTAGTGGTACTTATGTAGCTAGTCAAAAAGTCCAAGAAAAAATGTCAGGAATCATGTCATTTACTGAAATTACTAAAGCTAATGGACAAAAGCCATCGAGTAAACTGATTTCTTATCAAATTGGCAAGCCATCTTTATCTGAAAAAGAACGTTTAGCACTTCCAGCTGGAAAAGATGTTTTGCGAATGGAACGCATTAGATATGCCGATGATACTCCAATTTGTTATGAAGTAGTAACAATTCCGTATAACTTAGTTGAAGGTATTTCTAAAGAAGATATTTCTACCCATCTTTATGAAGCATTAAGTAAAAATCATTATAAAATTGGTCGGGTAACTGAACATATTTCTGCAGCGATTGCTAATGAACAAGATGCAAGATTGTTAAGTGCGAAGAAGGGTGAGGCCTTGATTACTCGTCGGCAAGTTACGGAGCTTTCAGATGGTCAGCCTTTTGAATATACACGTGCACGATATGTAGCAGAACGATTTGAGTTTACTTTTTCAAAATAAAAACTCCAAATCTTACTCAAAGTAGTGAGATTCGGAGTTTTTTACTTTAAATCTTCTTTTATTTTAGTTGTCGAAATACCTGGAGTTCGAGGTAAATAAATAACCTCACAATATGGTTTTAAGAAATCAAATTTTCCTTTCCAATCATCACCCATTACAAAGGTATCAACATCATATTTTTCTACATCTTTGATTTTTTGATTCCAGTCTTTTTCTGGAATAACTTCATCTACATACCTAATCGCTTCTAGAATGTATTTTCGCTCTGGGTAAGTGTTGTAAGCTTCCTTATGCTTTTGAAATGCGTTAAATTCATCGGTTGAAAGTCCAACAATTAAATAATCACCTAATTCTCTGGCACGTTTTAATAAACGGATATGTCCATAGTGAAGCAAATCAAAAGTTCCATATGTAATGACTTTTTTCATATTTTTCTCCTTATATTGCTTCAAATAATATACCACAATTTCTAAGAAATCTTAAATTTGCTAATGTTTCACGTGATTTTTGATAAAATTAAAATAAAAAAATAATAAGAGGTTTTTATATGGATAAAGTAAATGTTCTGGGTGTAAATTTTGATAATAAGAATTTTAAGCAATTTCAAGAAGCATTTTTAAAAAGAATAGACCATCATCAATCAACCTTTGTGGTAACTGCTAATCCTGAAATAGTTATGGCAGCTAATGAAAATCCACTGTTTATGAAAATATTAAAAGAAGATACTGATTATATTACTGCTGATGGAATTGGAATAATTAAAGCAGCTAAAATTTTAAAAACACCACTTCCAGAAAGAGTAACAGGATATGATTTGTTTACTTGGTTAATGAAGTTAGCTGATGAAAAGGGGCTAAGAGTATATTTAATTGGTGCTAAGCCACAAGTAATTCATGCTGTACAAGAAAAAGTTGCTCATAGTTATTCTGGAATTAATTTGGTTGGGGCAGAAGATGGTTATTTTAAAGAAGATTTAGAGATGGTAGCTCGTAGAATTCGCCGTGCAAAACCAGATTTAGTTTTTGCGGCATTAGGCTTTCCAAAACAAGAGCAACTACTTTCAATTTTGAGAAAAGAAAATGTTCCAGCCTTAATGATGGGGGTTGGAGGAAGTTTTGATGTCTTTTCTGGAATGAGTAAAAGAGCACCTCAAATTTTTCAAAATTTACATTTAGAATGGTTTTATCGTTTGCTTAAAGAGCCTTCAAGAATTGGGAGAATGATGGTTTTACCTAAATTTGTAATAAAAGTTAAAAAATCGAAAAGAGGCAAATAATTGTGAAAGTTTTGCATATTAATGCTGGTTTAGAAAATGGCGGCGGTTTAACCCATATTGTTAATTTGCTTACAGAGGCTAGAAAAGAAAATAAGGATTTTGAATTATTAACTCTGTCTGAAGGACCTGTTGCAAAAAGTGCCCGTATCGCAGGAATTGATACTCATGTTTTAGGCGCTAAAAGTCGTTATGATATAAATAGTTTGAAAAAATTGACCCAATTTATTAATCAAGGCCATTATGATATTGTCCATACTCATGGAGCGCGAGCAAATTTATTTTTGGCAATGATTTATAAAAAAATTAATGCAAAGTGGTGCATTACAGTCCATTCAGATCCATATTTGGATTTTGAAGGACGAGGAATAGTAGGAATGATTTTTACCAAATTAAATATTCATGCATTGAAAAAAGCAGATTGTATCTTTGCAGTAACTAAACGTTTTGCTAATCTTTTGATAAATAAAACACATATAAAAAAGAATAAAATTCAAGTGATATATAATGGAATATTTTTCCATACAGATAATCAAATTCCTGCTAAATACGAACATCCCTATTTTAATTTAATTAATGTAGCTAGAATTGAAAAAGTAAAGGGACAGGACTTACTTTTGCAAGCTTTAAAAAAAGTAAACGATCAGCATGTTCGTTTGCATATTGCAGGAGATGGGAGCCAATTAGAAAATTTGAGAAAACTAGCTAATGATTTGCAGATTGCACCCCAAGTTACCTTTCATGGTTTTTTAAATCAAAGTGAATTAAAGAATTTATATCGGCGAGCTGATTTAGCAGTTTTAACTTCATATTCGGAAAGTTTTCCCTTAGTTTTACTTGAAGCTAGCGATAACTTAGTACCAATTTTATCAACGGATATTGGCGATATTAAAATGATGATTCCAGATGATAATCATGGCTTTGTAGCTAAGATTGGCGATGTTGATTCTATTGCTAAGCAAATTAAAAAGGCAGTCAATATGAATACTCAAAAGTTGCAAAAAATAGCTATCAATCAAAAGCGTTATATTGAAAAGAATTTTTCAGTTAAAAATCAACTACATTTAATTGAATCTGTCTATGAAAAACTAGCAGAATAATTGCCGATAAAGAATGCTAGTCGTATAATTAAAGGCAAAATGTTTATTGAACTATGAGAGGAAAACAATGTTTTACCCAGAAATAGATAAAAGTGATTCTTTAGCTCTACATACAGATCTATATGAAATCAATATGATGTATACCTACTTCAAAAAAGGAATTGCAGATCGCAATGCGGTTTTTGAAGCTTTTTATCGTACAGAGCCATTTGGAAATGGTTTTGCTATATATGCTGGACTTGAGCATATAATCGAATATTTACAAAATCTCAAGTTTAGTGAGAGTGATTTGAAATATTTGAAAGAGCAGGGAAATTATGATGATGATTTTATCGATTATCTTCGTAATTTAGAATTGAAATTAAATATTCGTTCAATGAAAGAAGGAGAGTTAGTATTTGCTAATGAACCTTTGTTCCAAGTAGAAGGTCCTCTTGCTCAGGGACAATTAATTGAAACTGCAATTCTTAATATAATCAATTTCCAAACATTGCTTGCAACTAAGGCTGCTAGAATTAAATTAGCAGTTAATGGCGATAAAATAATGGAATTTGGTTCTCGTCGAGCTCAAGAAGCTGATGCAGCGCTTTGGGGTGCACGAGCTGCTTATATTGGTGGTTTTGATTCAACAAGTAATGTTCGTGCTGGAAAATTATTCGGTATTCCAATTTCAGGAACCCATGCTCATGCTTTAGTTGAAGCTTTTGGTAGTGAATATGAAGCTTTTAAGGCATACGCTGAAACGCACAAAGATTGTGTTTTCTTAGTTGATACTTACGATACTGTTAGAAGTGGTGTCCCGAATGCTATCAAAGTAGCTAATGAAATGGGTGACAAAATCAATTTCTTAGGTGTAAGAATTGATTCAGGAGACATGGCTTATATTTCTAAGCAAGTTAGAAAAGAGCTAGATGATGCGGGTTATCCTAATGCAAAAATCTTTGCTTCAAATGACCTTGATGAAACAACTATTACTAATTTAAAAATGCAAGGTGCTAAGATTGATGTATGGGGGATTGGTACTAAGTTTATTACTGCTTATGATCAACCAGCGCTAGGAGCAGTTTATAAACTTGTAGCAATTGAAGACGAAGTTCATGCTATGCGTGATACTTTAAAGATTTCTTCAAATGCAATCAAGGTTTCAACTCCAGGTAAAAAGCAAGTTTGGAGAATTAGTGCTAATACTGCTAAGAAAAATGAAGGTGATTGGGTATCACGTGATACTGAAGATCCGAGAAAGTTTAATGCGCTATTTATGTTTCATCCTCAATATAACTACATTAATAAAGTTGTAACAGATTACACAGCTATTCCGCTTTTACATGATATATTTAAAGACGGTAAGTTAGTTTATAAGCAACCAAAATTAACAGAAATTCGTGATTTTGTTGCTAAAAACTTAGATGGTTTATGGGATGAATATAAGAGAAGTCTTAACCCACAAGAATATCCAGTAGATTTATCACAGGATTTATATGAATCTAAAATGAGTCTTATTCAAGATATTCGTCGTAATATTCGTGAAAGAAGTATTGGTCGATGAGAGATTTACAAGAAAAAATTATTGCATATGAGCATGTTTTACCAGAAATTGATCCAGAAAAAGAAGTTAGAAAGTCTGTTGACTTTTTAAAAGATTATTTGAAAGCAAATCCATTTTTAAAATCCTTTGTTTTAGGAATTTCTGGTGGACAAGATTCAACTTTAACTGGAAAACTTTGCCAAATGGCAATTAGTGAAATGCGTGAAGAAACTGGTGACAAGTCTTACCAATTTATTGCAGTTCGTCTTCCTTATGGTGTTCAAGCTGATGCAAAGGATGCAGAGGATGCAGTTAAATTTCAAAATCCAGATCAAGATTTAATTGTTAATATTAAAGAACCAGTTGATGCAATGGTTAAGGCTGTTGAAGCTAGTGGTCAAAAGATTAGTGATTTTAATAAGGGTAATATTAAAGCACGTCAAAGAATGGTTGTTCAATATGCAATTGCTGGTGCAAATAAGGGTGCAGTTGTTGGAACAGATCATGCTGCAGAAAACTTTAGTGGTTTTTATACTAAATATGGTGATGGTGCAGCTGATCTTACTCCATTATTCCGCTTAGATAAGCGTCAAGGTAAGGCAATGCTTAAATATTTAGGTTGTCCAGAACACCTTTATTTGAAAGCTCCAACTGCCGACTTGGAAGATGATAAGCCAGAACTTCCAGATGAAGTTGCACTTGGGGTTACTTATCAAGAAATTGATGACTATTTAGAAGGCAAAGAAATTAGCGATGAAGCAGCTGACCAAATTGAAAAATTATGGAAGAAGAGCGAACACAAGCGTCATTTGCCTGTTACTATTTTTGATGATTTTTATAAAGATTAAACTTGTATAGTTGTCTATTTTTCCTTATAATAATTAGTGATCATAAGGGAGTAACGGCATCTTATATGCGATAAGCCCAACACCCGAAGAAAATCTTCTGGACTTATCTTAATTTGTGAGACTTATGTGCGATATGCATGTAGGTCTCTTTTTTGTTATAGGAGGTTTAAAAATTGGCGAAGAATTATTATACAGAGTCAATTTCTGAAGTAGAGAAGAATTTTGATACTTCTTTAAGTGATGGTTTGACTAAAAATCAAGCTAAAGAAAGACTGGAAAAATATGGTCCAAATGCTTTAGCTTCAAAGAAGAAAAAATCAATGATTATGAGGTTCATTGATCAATTTAAAGACTTTATGATTATTGTCTTGATTATTGCGGCTGTTCTTTCTGGAGTAGTTGCTAAAGAATGGACCGATGCGGCTATAATTATGATTGTGGTAGTTTTAAATGCAATCTTGGGGGTTTTTCAAGAAGCACGTTCAGAAGCAGCGATTGATGCTCTGAAAGAAATGGCCACGCCTAATGCTCATGTCAAACGAAATGGAGCAATTATTGAAATTCCAAGTACGGAATTGGTACCAGGCGATATTGTTTTGCTTGAAGCTGGTGACGTAGTTCCAGCAGACTTACGCTTAAGTCAAGCATATAGTTTAAAAATTGAAGAATCAGCTTTAACCGGTGAATCTGTTCCTGTCGAAAAGGCTGCAGAAACTTTAGAAGGTACGGATATTGCTCTAGGTGATAGAGTGAATATGGCATATTCCAACACTAATGTTACTTATGGTCGTGGTGAAGGTGTAGTTGTTGGAACAGGGATGCACACCGAAGTTGGTAAAATTGCTACAATGCTTAATAATGCCGATGAAACTGATACACCTTTAAAGGAAAACTTGAATCAGTTAGGTAAAACTTTAACTATCATGATTTTGGCAATCTGTGTGGTTGTCTTTATCGTAGGTGTTTTAAAAGCAGATCCTGCCCAACGTAATTCTACCTTGATGATTAATATGTTCTTAGTTGCTGTTTCTTTAGCAGTTGCTGCAATTCCAGAAGGTTTACCAGCAATTGTTACTATCATTTTGGCATTAGGAACTCAAACAATGGCTAAGCATAAAGCGATTGTTAGAAAACTACCTGCAGTGGAAACACTAGGTGCAACTGATGTTATCTGTTCTGATAAAACAGGTACTTTAACACAAAATAAAATGACCGTTGAAAAAATCTTCTATGATGGTCAAGTTTTTCCAGATAAGGATGCAATATCGGAAACTAATCCAGCGCTTTTATCAATGGTTCTTGCAAATGATACCAAAATTGAAAATGCTGGTGACTTATTAGGTGACCCAACTGAAACTGCCTTGATTCAATATGCATTTGATAAAAATATTGATGTTCCTGCTATGCTTAAAAAGTATAGTAGAGTTCAAGAAGTTCCTTTTGATTCAGATCGTAAATTAATGAGTACAGTTAATAAATACGGTGATAAATATTATGTCGCTGTAAAGGGTGCTCCAGATGAACTTTTAAAGCGTGTTACTCAAATTGAAATTAATGGTCAAGTTTCACCAATTACTACTCAACAAAGAGAAAATATTCTTGCAACTAATCAGTCTTTAGCTAAACAAGCTCTTCGTGTTTTAGGACTTGCTTATAAGATAGTTGATAAAACTTATGATGATCCAACAACTGAAAATGTAGAACAAGATTTAATCTTTGCAGGGCTTGTCGGCATGATTGACCCAGAGCGTCCTGAAGCTCGTGCTGCTGTCGAAGAAGCTCACAATGCAGGAATTAGAACTGTAATGATTACAGGGGATCACCAAGTAACGGCACAAGCAATTGCAGAACGTCTTGGAATTTTAAAACCTGGTCAAGATGAGCGTGTCTTAACTGGAGCAGAACTTGATAAATTAAGTGATGACTACTTTATTAAGCACGTTCAAGATTATAGTGTTTATGCACGTGTTTCTCCAGAAAATAAGGTAAGAATCGTTAAGGCATGGCAAGCAAATGGTAAAATCGTTGCCATGACTGGTGATGGTGTTAACGATGCTCCAAGTCTTAAACAAGCTGATATTGGTATTGGAATGGGAATTACTGGTACAGAAGTATCTAAAGGTGCCAGTGATATGATTTTAGCTGATGATAACTTTGCTACAATTGTTGAAGCTGTTAAGCAAGGTAGAAAAGTCTTTAGTAATATTCAAAAGGCTATTCTTTACTTAATGAGTTGTAACGTGGGTGAAGTGTTAACTGTCTTTATGATGACAATGCTTGGTTGGGATATTTTAGCTCCTGTACAGCTTTTATGGATCAACTTGGTAACGGATACTTTACCAGCTATTGCGCTTGGTGTAGAGCCTGTAGAAGATGGTATTATGAAACGTAAGCCTCGTGGAAGAAAGAGTAACTTCTTCAGTGGTGGTGTAGCAAGTTCAATTATTTACCAAGGTATCTTGGAAGGTATTTTAGTGCTTGGTGCTTACCAAATTGGCCTTCATGTAGGTCCTCATGTTAATAATCCTAACTTGCAACATGCGGATGCTTTAACAATGGCATTTTTAACTTTAGGTCTAATTCAGTTATTCCATGCAATTAATTCTAAATATGTTCACCAGTCAATCTTTAATAAGCATACTTTTTCAAATAAATGGTTTAACTGGGCAATTATTATTGCCGCAATCATTATGGCATCAGTTGAATTACCATTTATGACAAAACTCTTCGAAGTAACTGAACTTGATGGTATTCAATGGCTTGTAATTTTGTGTGCTGGTCTTCTTATGATTATCATTGTTGAAATTGTGAAGTTCTTCCAAAGAAAATTAGGTAAAGAATAAAAATTATCAAAATAAATTAGAAAAAGCTTGAGTTTTCTCAAGCTTTTTTTGTACTCTTAACTAATAAGTATATTTTTGAATGGAAGATTAATTAATGAAGAGTTTTTTGTTTAGGCTTTATTTATCGTGGATGAAATTTTTAAGTCGTTTTACAACAATGGAAGACAATAATATTGTTGTTTTGAATGAAGCTGGGAGATCTGGATCTAATGGTTATATTTTTTATAAATATTTGCAACTGAACCATCCAGAATACAATGTTACATTAGTTGAGCCATGGCCATCATCACATTTAAATTGGAAAACTTGGCAGAAAATTGGAGCAGCTAAATATATAATTACTACACATCAACCCTTTAAAGCACGTAAAGGTCAAATAAATGTACAATTTTGGCATGGAGTACCACTTAAGCGTATGGGAATTATGGCTAATAATACAAAACGCCGTGATAATCAGCGAAATGCAAATTTATGGCACAAAACAGCAGATATTGTGACTTCTAGCTCTGACCTTTATGAAACTCTGATGAGTAGTTGCATGGCTATTGAAACTAATAAATATAAGAAGTTAGGTTTTCCAAGGCTCGATGCACTTAAAAACCCAATAATTCCAAAGGAAAAATTATTAAAAGATTTGTTTAATACTGAAGATAAAAATGCTCAAATCGGAATTTATATGCCAACTTTTCGTTATGAGTTAGAAGATAAATCTGTCATGGAAAGAATTAAGCAAGGAAACTTTTTCGCTTTTGATGATTTTGATGGGGAAAAATTAAATGCAGAGCTTAAAAAGAGACATCAATATTTAATTGTTAAGTTGCATCCTTATGAAATGCGCTTATTTGATAATTTTAATAGTCAATATTCTAATATTGCTTTTTTAAATAATGATTATTTATTTGATAATAATTATGATCTTTATGAATTACTAGGAAATACCGATTTTTTAATGACTGATTTTTCTTCAATTTATTTTGACTATTTGCATTTAAATAAGCCAATTATTTTTGTAACTAATTTTTTGAAGCAATATGAAAAAACTCGTGGACTTTTAATGGGGCCATATGAAGAAATTACACCCGGGATTTGTATTAATTCGCAAAAAGAATTTATACAAAACTTAGATAGCTTAGATAATCAGCAAATACGAAATCGTAGATTGTATTGGCTTGATTTAACTAATCAAGTTAAAGGTGACAATTATTCAGAAAAAGTATTTGATTATATGACAAAATATTTAGGTGATTAAATGAAAAGAACATTTTTGAACATTTTATATAATGCCGTTTATCAAATTTTTCTTGTTTTGGTACCTTTAATTACTGTTCCATATTTATCTCGGGTTCTTGGTCCAAAAACTTATGGAATTTATAGCAGCGTTAATAATACTGTGCAATTTTTGATGGTCTTTTGTATTTTGTCTTTGTCTTATATTGGGATGCGGACAATTTCTAGAACACGCGTTCACGGTACTCCTCAAGACTTAAGTAATGCCTTTTGGGGCTTGTGGTATTTTCAAGGAATAGCAGGAATTATTACAATTTTACTTACAATTTTTATTTGTAGTATTTTTAAAATTAAATATTGGAATTATATTCTTTTGATGCTTCCTTTTTTGATTTCTGCTCAAGTTGATATTTCCTGGTTTTTTCAGGGATTAGCAGATTTCGGTAGAGTTGTGTTAAAAAATACAGTGGTAAAACTTGTCAGTGTTGTCCTAATTTTGCTTTTAGTAAAAAATCCAGGGGATTTATGGAAGTACTTGCTTATCATGTCAGTTTCAACGATGCTCGGGTCTTTTGTGTTTTGGCTTGATATTCATCGTTATGTTGGAAGACCTGTGAAGCATTTTTATAAATTTAAAACTACAATGAAGGCAATCGTTATCTTGATGATACCGCAAATTGCTACCCAAATTTATACTTCACTTGATAAACCTCTTTTGGGACTTTTTCAAAATTCGACTCAAGTTGCTTTTTATGATAATTCACAAAGGATTTCTAATATGGTGTTAGGGGTAATTACGAGTATTTCCTTAGTTATTATGCCTAAAATGGCTAGTGAAGAAAAAGAAGCTCAAAAGGTAGTCTTAAAAAAATCACTTGAAGCTACAATAATGTTAGGGACTCTTTTTTCAGTGATTATTATGGCAAATACTAAGCAATTCGTACCGTTTTTCTTTGGAAATAAATATACTCCAATGATTCCGTTGATGTTTTTCTTCACTTTAACAATTATTATGATTCCAACTGGTGGAGTATTTGCAAATCAGTTTGCTTTGGCTAATCGCCGTGATAAGGATTATGCCTTTCCAGTGGTAATTGGAGCAATTGTTGAAATTGTTCTAAGTTTTTTGCTTGATAAGCCGCTTGGTGCAACAGGAGCAATGATTGCAATTTTAATTACTGAATTTGTAGTCTTGATTTTGAGGCTTTGGGTTGTTAGAGATGGTTATAATTTTAAGTATGTATTTCATGATGTGCCTAGGTATTTCTTAATTGCAGTAATTACATTTATGGTGGGAATGGTAGTACCTAATTTTATTCCGTCGGCCTTTTTTAATATGGCATTTAAGTCTATTGTGATGTTAATTGTATATTTAGGTATTATGTTTATGATGAAGCTTGATTTTAATCAAGATATTAAGAAATTGATCAAGAATTTTTTAAAGCGAGGTTAAAATGATCCCTAAAAAAATTCACTATGTATGGGTAGGAAGAAACCCAAAATCTCCGATTATTAAAGAATGTATTGAGACTTGGAAGAAGAAGCTTCCTGATTATGAAATTATCGAATGGAATGAAGATAATTTTGATATGCATGAAAATAAATATATTGAAAAAGCCTATCAAGCTAAAAAATGGGCTTTTGTATCTGATTATATTCGAGCAAAAGTTATTTTTGAAGAAGGAGGAATTTATTTAGATACCGATGTGCGAGTAATTGATAAGCTAGATCCACTTCTTGATGATGAAGCATTTATTGGTTTTGAAAATAAAGACTATCTTTCAGCAGCTATTTTTGGTGCGGAAAAGGGTCATCAATTCATGCAGGATATTTTAGATTATTATCAGGGTAGAGAATTTACTTTTGATAAAAATAATCAAATGGCTGGAGTAAACAGTCTATCTGTGACTGATATTGTAAAAAATTATGGTCTGGAAGCAGGTAACTTTGAGCAACGATTAAAAGAAGGCGTTCATGTTTATCCAGATGGAATTTTATGTAATCCAAGTTCAAAATCTAAAAGTATTCACTTATTTACTGGAACTTGGATGAATGGACAGCATTCTATTAAGGAAAAAATTGTGACTGCTCTTAAACGTCATATTTCAACGCCAAAACAAGCAGGGATGTATCAAAAATTAATTCGATGAATCAAAAAGAATTACAAAGGCTAGTTGAAGATACTTCGATGAATTATTTTCACAAGCCTTTTTTGCACCAAGTGAAAATTAATAAAAGAATGCGAACCACTGGTGGCAGATATCACTTAGATGACCATCATATTGAGATTAACCAGCACTTTTTAGCGAAAAAATATCGTGCAGACTTAATTGGCATAATTAAGCATGAGTTGTGCCATTATCATTTGCATTTGGTTGGTCGTGGCTATCGACACCGAGATGCGGATTTCAAAATTCTTCTTCAACGAGTTGGTGGTAGTCGTTATGCTCCTGATATTGGTTTAAGACAAAAGCAAAATAAAAAATATTTTTATATTTGCAAAAATTGCAAAGCAATCTATCCCAGAGTTAGAAAGCTTGATACTAAGCGATTTGTCTGCGGAAAATGTAATGGTAAATTAGTCTTGAAAGAAAAAAATGAAATTTTTTGAAAAAAGTTTCAAAAAACACTTGCCAAAATCCAAAATTCCATGTATATTATTACATGTACCGCGGGCGTGGCGGAATGGCAGACGCGCAAGACTAAGGATCTTGTGACCAATATTAGGTCGTGGAAGTTCGAGTCTTCTCGCCCGCACCACTTAAGAAGTCGTTGGAAAACGACTTCTTTTTTTGTTTCTTAATGATTATCTGCGCTATAATTTAATTATTAAACACAGATAGGGAATTTTTATGGCTAAAGAAAAGAAATCTAAAAAAGCAGCAATCGTTAAATTTATTGTTATAGTTTGTTTAACAATTATTGTGTTAGGAATAGGTGCTGTAAGCTTTCATTATTATCGTCGCTACGCTGTAAGGCAAGAGCAGATTAGAATGGCACAAATGCAGCGTCAAGAAGAGCAAGCACGTTTGATGAGAATGCGTAAAGCATTCATTAAAAAGGTAGGTCCAATTGCTAAGCAAGTTGATAAGTCTTATGATTTACTTCCAAGTATTACAATTGCGCAGGCTTGCCTTGAAAGTAATTATGGACAAAGTGAACTTGCACAAAAATATAATAATCTCTTTGGTGTAAAAGGTACTAATCCAAATACT
This sequence comes from Lactobacillus sp. PSON, assembly GCF_052615405.1. Lineage (NCBI taxonomy): Bacteria > Bacillati > Bacillota > Bacilli > Lactobacillales > Lactobacillaceae > Lactobacillus > Lactobacillus sp. PSON. The sequence continues at coordinate 63,214 of NZ_JBQXFW010000004.1, forward strand.
TCTGCAGTTTTAACTACTAAAGAATACGTAAAAGGAAAATGGGTCAATGTAAAGGCACGTTTTCAAATTTATGATTCCTATGAAGCATCTATTCGCGCTCATGCACGACTTTTTCAAAATGGGACTACTTGGAACCATAATCAATATAAACATGTCTTAGCAGCTAAAGATTATAAAAAACAAGCTAAAGCCTTAGTTCAAGATGGATATGCGACTGATCCAGATTATGCTAAGAAATTAACTGATTTAATTGAGCAGTTTAATTTGGACAAGTATGATGAAAAGTAGATTTTCTTAATAATATTCGCTAAACCCCACAAAAGCATTTAGAATCACTTCGAATGATTTCTAGATGCTTTTTATTATAAGTAAAAACTTAATAAACTTTAGAAAACGTTAACATAAACATCTCATAAAGTTCACAAAGTTGTTGTATCATAAAAATGATAGCAAAGAAATTTTAAAAAGAGGAACAACTATGAAATTAAATAAAAAAATCATCATCGGAGCAACAGCACTTGCCCTGGGAAGCTTATCTGTAGTTGCAATTAACACTAATAATTCCAACTACGTTTCTGCTTCTGCTGCAAGTACTAAAGAAACTACCGTTAAATTGCGCTTGAATCATAACTCCTATGTCTATGATAAAAATGGAAAAAGATTAAAGAAATATAAAGGCAAAAAAGCCCTTATAAAGAAATCCCAGAAGTTAACAATAAAAGGTAAAATAGAGCCTATTCAAAAAATTAAAAGATACTATTTTTATATTGTGACTGATAGCGGAAAACATTCTACTCCATATTGGATGCAATATAAGAAAATAAAGGGCGACTATTATTACAACCTTGGTAATGGTGGCTACATTAAATGCATAAATGTTAAAAGTATTAATGGAAATAGTATTATCCCTTCACAAGCAACCGTAATTGTAAAACCGTTTTTGGGTAAGACAACTACATATGCAACAGATGATACAGGAAAGGCAACAAATAGGGTTCTTAGAAAAAACGAAAAATTAATTGTTGATAATACTGGAGTTCTAGGAGAAGTTGGTGGCTTTTCTTATCATATTAAAGGGACAGATTATTGGGTTTCTTCTGAGGATTTGAAAGCTAAACCAAGAACAAATTATGTTTCTAATAAATTGAAATTTGATTATGTAGTTCAAGAATAGTAAATACTTTGTTTTAGGCAAGTTCCATATTGGACTTGCCTTTTATTATCAATAAAGAAAGGCAAAACAATGAAATTAAATAAAAAAATCATTATCGGAGCAACGGCGCTTACCCTAGGAAGCTTATCCGTAGTTGCAATTAACACTAATAACTCTAACTACGTTTCTGCTTCTGCTGCAAGCACTAAAGAAACTACTGTTAAATTGCGCTTGAATCATAACTCCTATGTCTATGATAAAAATGGAAAAAGGCTAAAGAAATATAAAGGCAAAAAAGCCCTTATAAAGAAATCACAGAAATTAACGATAAAAGGTAAAATAGAGCCCATTCAAAAAGCAAAAAGATATTACTTTTATGACAATGATGTAAACAATAATATAATTCCTTATTGGTTAGCTTATACAAAAATAAAAGGAAATTATTATTACAGTATTGGTAATAAAGGCTACATTAAATGTATTAATGTTAAAAGTATTAACGGGGACGATAATAGATTAATATCTACCGAAGCAACTGTAATAATAAAACCACGTATAGGAAAAGTGGCCCATACTTGGAATAAGTTAGGTGAACAAACTACTAAAACATATAAAAGTGGACAAAAATTAATTATTGATGATACAAATATATTACCAAATCAAAACACTTATTCTTATCGAGTTAAGGGAACCGATTATTGGGTATCAGCCCAAGACTTAAAGTCTTATCCTAGACCTTCTCATACTGTTACCTCTCATCTACAATTTCACTATAATTAGTAGTAACCTTTAAGAGGAACAACAATGAAAATAAACAAAAAAATCATCATCGGAGCAACAGCACTTGCCCTAGGAAGCTTATCCGTAGTTGCAATTAACACTAATAACTCTAACTACGTTTCTGCTTCTGCTGCAAGCACTAAAGAAACTACCGTTAAATTGCGCTTGAATCATAACTCCTATGTCTATGATAAAAATGGAAAAAGGCTAAAGAAATATAAAGGCAAAAAAGCCCTTATAAAGAAATCACAGAAATTAACGATAAAAGGTAAAATATAGCCCATTCAAAAAGCAAAAAGATATTACTTTTATGGAAAAGTTGAAAATGGCACTCGACCTGCCTACTGGTTAACATATAAAAAAATAAACAATGATTATTATTACAGTATCGGTAACAAAGGATACATAAAATGCGTTAATGTGAAAACTATTGATGGTTACGATTTAATGTCTACCGAAGCAACTGTAACAATAAAATCACAAACAGGAAAGGTAGCTTATGCTTGGAATGAATTGGGTGAACAAACTACTAAGACATATAAAAATGGATAAAAGTTGGTTATAGATGAGACAAACATTTTACCAAATCAAAATATTTTCTCTTATCGAGTTAAAGGAACTGATTATTGGATAAGTGCTCGAGATTTAAAATCTAATCCTAGACCATTCAATCTTGTAACATCTCATCTACAATTTCACTAAACCCCACAAAAGCATTTAGAATCACTTCGAATGATTTCTAGATGCTTTTTTCTTATGACCAATTTGTTATAATAGTTAAGTTATAAAAATGATTTGTGAAGGAGAAGATTATGAGCGAAGAAACAATTTTGTCAGGATTAAATCCACAACAAAAACAAGCAGTTCAAACTACTGAAGGACCATTACTTGTTGTTGCAGGAGCTGGAAGTGGTAAGACATCAGTTTTAACACGTAGGATTGCTTATTTAGTTGAAGAACACGGGGTAGCTCCTTGGAATATCTTAGCCATTACCTTCACCAATAAAGCTGCTCAGGAAATGCGTGAACGTGAAAAGAGTTTGCTAGGTCCAGCAGCAGAAAGTATTTGGATGTCAACTTTCCATGCTCTTTGCGTGCGTATTTTACGTAGAGATGCTGAAAAAATCGGCTATTCTTCTAACTTTTCAATTGCGGATTCTTCAGAACAGTTAACCTTAATTAAGCATATTGAAAAGGATTTAAATATTGATCCTAAGTATTATCCTGCAAAACAAATTTTGGCAAATATTTCTAATGCCAAAAATGCTTTACTTACACCTGATGACTTCAGCACAAGTGTATCTTCTCCATTTGAAAAGATGACAGCTAAAATATATACCGAATATCAAAAACGCCTCAAACGTGACCACATCATGGATTTTGACGATTTGATTATGCAAACTTTAGTATTGCTAAAAAAGGATAAGGATACTTTGGAATTTTATCAAAATAAATTCCGCTATATCTTAGTTGATGAGTACCAGGATACTAATCAAGCACAGTATGAATTGACTACGCTTTTAGCTAAAGGTTCTAAAAATATTTGTGTTGTTGGGGATGCTGATCAGTCAATTTATGGTTGGCGTGGGGCCAACATGGAAAACATCATGAATTTTGAAAAAGATTACAAAAACGATGGTGTTCAAACAGTAAAATTAGAGCAAAATTATCGCTCAACTGGTCACATTCTGTCTGCAGCTAATGCAGTTATTAAAAACAATCAAAACCGTAAAGACAAAAATCTATGGACTGATCAAGGTGACGGTCAAAAGTTAATTTATTATCAAGCCCAAAGTAGTGATGATGAGGCACACTACATTTTGTCTAAGATTAAAGAAGAAGTTGACGAAAAAAATCGTAATTATCGCGATTTTGCAATTCTTTATCGAACAAATGCCCAATCTCGTACTGTTGAAGAAGCCTTTGTTAAGTCTAGCGTTCCTTATCAAATCGTAGGTGGTCATAAGTTCTATGATCGAAAAGAAATCAAAGACGTTTTAGCTTACTTAAAACTTGTAGCCAATCCTGCAGATACGATGAGTTTAAACAGAATCATTAATACTCCTAAGCGCGGAATTGGAGTTGCGAGTGTTGACCGATTGCTTGCTTTTGCTAATAGTAATGGTTTTAATGCCTTAGAAGCTATGGATAGAATTGGAATGTCTGATGTTCCTACAAGAGCAGCAATGAAGATGAGTGACTTTGCAAGTAAGCTTCATGATGTAATTGCTTTTTCAAAAATTCATACTGTGACTGGTTTAACTGAGAAGTTGCTTAACGATTTTGGCTATATTGAAGCTTTAAAAAAGGAAAAAACAATTGAAGCTGATACTCGTTTAGAAAACTTAGATGAATTTTTGTCTGTAACTAAGCGTTTTGATGATAGTTATGAACCGGAAAGCGATGATTCAGATAGATTGAGTGATTTTTTGGCAGAAGTATCATTACTAAGTGATCAAGATGATCTTAAAGAAGACGATAATCAAGTAACCTTAATGACTTTACACGCTGCTAAAGGACTTGAATTTCCAGTTGTCTTTTTGGTAGGGATGGAAGATGGACTATTCCCATTAAATCGTGCAATTCAAGAAAACAACTTGGAAGAAGAAAGACGTTTAGCTTATGTAGGGATTACCCGTGCAAAAGAGGAACTATTCTTAACAAGTGCATATTCAAGAATGATGTTTGGTCAAATGCAGCATAATGCTCCTTCAATGTTTTTAGATGAAATTAATGGTGAAGATATTGAAAAAGAAACATCTAATGCTGCTTCACCAATTTTTAAGAGTCAAGCTGCACCATTTGCAAGAAAAATGGAACGAGCAACAAGTCAAGTTTATGCTAAAAAAGCTAAGGGAGCTGTTGGTGCTGAAAAGAAGGGCTGGAACATTGGTGACCAGGTAGAACATAAAGCCTGGGGTAAAGGTGTAGTTACCAAAATCAATGGTACTGGCGAAGATATGGAACTTGACATTGTATTTGGAAATGGGATTGGAACTAAGCGTCTTTTAGCTGCCTTTGCACCAATTAAAAAGGTATAATTAAATTTGAAAATTTTAATTAGAATAGAAAGGAGAAAAAATGGCAAAAGTAACTTTAGAAGAAGCTAAAAAAGAAGTTATCTCACTAAGAAAAAAACTTAATAAATGGGCTGATGAATATTATTCAAAAGATGCACCTGAAGTTGAAGATAGTGTTTATGATAAGACTTATAGTCGATTAGTAACACTTGAACAAAGCTTTCCTGAACTAGTTACACCAGATTCTATAACTCAAAGAGTTGGTGGGGAAATTAATTCAGATTTTTCCAAAGTTGAACATAACATTCCAATGCTATCAATGGGGGATGTATTTTCAAAAGAAGAATTAAAAGAGTTTGATGAACGTATCCAAAAGTTGGTCGGTCATCCAGTAGCCTATAATGTCGAGTTAAAAATTGATGGACTTTCTTTGTCGCTTGAATATACAAAAGGCAAGCTTACAAGGGCATCTACTCGTGGGAATGGTCAAATAGGTGAAGATGTAACTCAAAATGTGCGCTACATCAGTGATATTCCACAAAAGTTACCAGTAGCACTTACAACAGAAGTACGTGGTGAATGCTATATGGAAAAGGACGTTTTTGCAAAACTTAACCAAAAACGTGAAGATGAAGGATTGACAACTTTTGCAAATCCTAGAAATGCTGCGGCTGGTTCCTTAAGACAGCTTGATGCGCGTGTGACTAAAGATAGACAATTGAGCACTTTTATATATACTTGGGTAAATCCACCTGAAGATATTACTAGTCAACATCAAGCAATTGAAGAAATGCATAAGTTAGGCTTTCATACTAATGAAACAGGTAAGAAACTTAATAATTTAGACGAAGTATTTAAATTTATTGATGAGTACACAAAAAAGCGTGACAGTTTAAGTTATGGAATTGATGGTATCGTCTTGAAAGTTGATGATTTAAACTTACAAGCCAGTCTTGGTAATACTGTTAAAACTCCACGCTGGGAAATTGCATATAAGTTTCCACCCGAAGAGCAAGAAACAATTGTCCGTGATATTGTCTGGACTGTGGGTAGAACTGGAGTAGTAACTCCAACTGCTGTAATGGATCCAGTGGAACTTGCTGGAACTACAGTAGCAAGAGCTAGTTTGCATAATCCTGACTATTTAAAACAAAAAGATGTAAGAATTGGTGATACTGTTAAGCTTCACAAGGCTGGAGATATTATTCCAGAAATTTCAGAAGTTGTTTTATCAAGGCGTCCGCAGGATTCAAAAAAATATGAAATTCCAACTAAATGTCCCTCTTGTGGTCAAGAACTGGTACACTTAGAAGGTGAAGTTGCTTTGCGTTGCATAAATCCTTCATGTCCTGCACAAGTTGAAGAACAGATTACTCACTTTGCTTCCCGTCCAGCAATGAATATTGCGGGACTTGGTCCAAAAATCGTCAAGCAGCTCATTGATAAAGATTTAGTCCACAATGTAGCTGATTTATATTTATTAACAGCAGATGATTTAGCCCAGCTTGATCATTTTAAAGAAAAATCTATTAATAATTTACTAACAGCTCTTGAAAATTCTAAGTCTAATTCTGTAGAATTGCTTTTAACAGGTCTTGGAATAGATCATGTTGGAGCTAAAGCTGCCAAGCTTATTGCACAAAAGTTTAAAAATATGGCAAAGATTATGTCTTTAGACGTGCAAGAAGTTGCTGCAATAGATACAATAGGCATGACGATTGCAGAATCAATTACTACGTATTTTGCGCAAGATTCTGCTAAAGAATTAATTGCTAGTCTTCAGTCAAGTGGCGTTAATATGAATTATTTAGGTCAAGAGCCTGAAGAAGCACCAGATAATTTCTTTAAAGATAAAAAAGTTGTTTTAACGGGTAAACTTGAACACTATTCGAGAAGTGAATTTACTAAAAAATTACAAGAATTAGGAGCGAAAGTTACAGGTTCTGTTTCTAAAAAAACAAATTATCTTATTTATGGTGCTGATAGCGGGTCTAAACTAATTAAAGCTGAGAATTTAGGTATACCACTTTTAACTGAAGAAGAAGCAATTGAAAAAATCAAATAAAAGGGTTTAATAATAGTGAAAAAATATGTGCAAGTGATGATGTTGGCTGGAGCTGCATTAACTTTAAGTGCTTGTGGAAATTTAAAAAATTCTGACTTGGCCAATAATGCAACCACAACTTCCAATACTAAGAAAAAAGGTTATCAAACAACCACTACAGGCAAGAACGGATATACTGTTTTAATGAAAAATGGTCGCTATGTTACAAGTCCTATATCTGGTTTAACTGCAACTGATAATGATAATTCAGTGGATACTCGTGAACTTGAGCGTGGTCTTATTCAAATTTCTAAAGGTCAATATTCGCCTAACTCTTTTGTTTTCCAAGAAGGTCAATATTTAGATGCTTCAACGGTTACAGATTGGCTTGCAAGAAAATCTAAAAATAATCCTGATGGATTAAATCCAGAGGCAGGTACCAAAAAAGACTATCGTCCATATTATTTAGAAGAAATTTTAGAACAAGATTATTTAACTGGTTCTAATCCTAATTATAAGATGGGTGGCATGAGTATTGGATTAGCCCTAAATTCTGTTGATTATTATCAAAAAGTTAAAGATGGTCCAGAATATCAAAAAGAAATTTCCCGTAGTGAGCAAAGAAAGTTCGGTGAGCAAGCAGCAGAAAAAATTGTTGCTAGATTGCGTAAAAAGAAGGCTTTGAAAAAGATTCCAATTACTATTGGTCTCTTTTCAAAGACTTCTAAGGATTCTTTAGTTGGTGGAAGTTACTTTGCGTATGGGACAGCAGAGGCTAATAGTAGTAAAATAACTAAATGGAAATCCATCTCGGAAAAAACGCAAGTTTTACCGACAGTTGGAGGTAACAAAGCCATCAATAGTGATGATGCTTCTAGTTTCAATAGTTTTAAAAATGCAGTACAAGATTATTTTCCTAATATTAGTGGTGTAACAGCTACGCTACGTTATGAAAATGGGAAGCTTGCTCAAGAAAATATTTCAATTACTACGCAATTTTATGGTTATGAACAAACGCAAAGTTTTACTAGATTAGTATTGTCAACTGCTAAGAAGTATTTACCAAAGAATTGTCCAATTGAAATAAAAATTGGGTCAGTTGATAATGTTCAAGCATTAATAGCTAAAGAAACTGCAGATAGTGCATATCAAGTTCATGTTTATGGTGGCGAATAGGAGGTAATTTGAGTGGAAATCACAGAAGAGACGATTAAGCACGTTGCTACTCTTTCTAGACTTGAGTTTAGTGATGATGAAATCGGCAAATTTACTGAACAAATGAGTTCAATTATTAATATGGCAGATCAACTTTCAGAAGTTGATACTGAAGGTGTCCCTGAAACTGTACAAGTTGTTGACCGTGATACTGTTTTCAGAGAAGATATTCCTGAACACTGGCAAACAAGAGAAGAATTGATGGAAAATGTTCCTGAAAAGGCTAACGGATTCATCAAGGTTCCTGTAATTATTGATAAGGATGAGGACGAGTAATGAATTACTTAAACGAAAATATTGACTCATTAAACAAAAAACTTGCCAGTGGTGAACTTTCTGCAGATCAACTTGCAAAAGACACTGTGGCAAATATTAAAGATACTGATGAAAAAATCAACGCTTGGATTACTGTAGATGAAGATGTTAAACCAAGTGAAAATCTTGATTTTAATAAGAATAAATTAGCTGGTATTCCAATTGGTATTAAAGACAATATTATTACCAATGGTACTTTGACTACTGCAGCAAGTCATATGCTTTACAATTACATGCCAATGTATGATGCAACTGTAATTAAGAAGCTTAAGGATGCTCAAGCAACCTTTGTTGGTAAGACTAACATGGATGAATTTGCGATGGGTTCTTCTACTGAGCATTCATATTATGGTGCAACTCATAACCCATGGAATTTAGATAAGGTTCCAGGTGGTTCATCTGGTGGTTCAGCAGCCGCAGTTGCCAGTGGTCAAGTAGTTGCTGCTCTTGGTAGTGATACTGGTGGTTCAATTAGACAACCAGCCGCATTTAACGGTATTTTTGGTATTAAACCAACTTACGGTCGTGTATCACGTTGGGGGCTTATTGCCTTTAGTTCATCACTTGACCAAATTGGTGTAATGAGTAAACGTGTTAAGGATTCAGCAGAAGTACTTAATGTAATTAGTGGTGGAGACGTTCACGATTCAACTGTTTCTCAACGTGAAGTTCCTGACTTTACTAAGTTTATTGGTAAAGATGTTAAGGGACTTAAAGTAGCAGTTCCTAAGGAATACATGGATGCAGTTGAAGGTGAAGTTCGCGACGTTATTCAAAAGCAAATTGATATGCTTGAAGAAAATGGCGCAATTATTAATGAAGTATCTCTTCCACATACTAAGTACGTTGTTCCAACTTACTACATTATTGCTTCAAGTGAAGCTTCATCAAACCTTCAAAGATACGATGGTATTCGTTATGGTTATCGTGCAAAAGATACTAAGAACTTGCTTGATGTTTATGTAAAATCTCGTTCAGAAGGTTTTGGTAATGAAGTTAAGCGTCGTATTATGCTTGGTTCATTTGCATTGTCAGCTGGTTCTTATGATAAGTTCTTTAGACAAGCAGCTAAAGTAAGAACTTTGATTTGCGAAGACTTTGACAAGATTTTTGCCGAAAATGATGTTGTTGTAGGACCAGTTACTACTACTCCTGCATTTGGAATTGGTGAAGAAATTTCTGATCCAATTAAGATGTATAACAATGATATTTTGACAATTTCAGCAAACTTAGCAGGTATTCCTGCAGCTAGTGTTCCAGCTGGGTTAGTTAATGGTATGCCTGTTGGCTTCCAAGTTATGGCTAAGCGTTTTGATGAAGGTAGCATTTTCCAAGTTGCTGACTTTGTTGAACGTAAGAATAAATTCTATGAAAAAACACCAACTGGAATGGAGGATTAATTGAATGAATTTTAAATCGACAATCGGACTAGAAGTCCACTTCGAATTAAAGACTAAGAGTAAGATTTTCTCACCTTCACCAGTTAGTTATGGTGCAAAACCAAATACTGAAACTAATGTTATTGACTGGGCTATGCCAGGTGTTCTTCCTCAAGTTAATAAAGATGTTTACCGTTTAGGTATTATGGTAGCTTTGGCAACTCACTCACATATTTTGCCAACTACTCACTTTGACCGTAAAAACTACTTCTATCCAGATAACCCAAAGGCATATCAAATTACTCAATTCTTCCAACCACTTGCTCGTGATGGTTACATTGAAGTTGAAGTACGTGGTAAGAAGAAGCGTATTGGTATTCATGAAATGCACATCGAAGAAGATGCTGGTAAAAACACCCACGGAACAAATGGTTATTCTTATGTTGACTTGAACCGTCAAGGTGTTCCTCTTCTTGAAGTTGTTTCTGAACCTGACATGGAAGATCCAGAAGAAGCTTATGCATACCTTGAAAAACTTCGTAAGATTGTTCAATTTACTGGTGCTTCTGACGTTAAGATGGAAGAAGGTTCAATGCGTGTTGATACCAACATTTCTATTCGTCCAGCCGGTCAAAAAGAACTTGGTACTAAGGTTGAAATGAAGAACTTGAACTCATTTGACCACGTAAGACGTTCTCTTGCTTATGAAGAAAAGCGTCAACAACAAGTTCTTTTATCAGGTGGTCATGTTCAACTTTCTACTCGTCGTTTTGATGAAGCTACTGGTAAGACTGTTTTGGAACGTGTTAAGGAAGGTGCTAGTGACTACCGTTACTTCCCAGAACCTGATATTGCTCCAGACCACATCAGTCAAGAATGGATTGATGAAATTGCCAAGACTCTTCCTAAGTCAGCATTTGAACGTTATGATGACTATGTAAACAAGTTTGGTATCAAGCCTTATGACGCAAATGTTTTGCTTCAAACTAAGGAAAGTTCAGACTTCTTTGATGAAGCAGTTGCTGCAGGTGCTGATCCAACCCTTGCAGCTAACTGGATGAACACTCAAGTTAATGGTTACCTTAATGATAATCGTGTAAGCTTAGCAGATGTTAAGCTTACTCCAGAAAATTTGGCTAAGATGATTAAGCTTATCCAAGATGGTACTATTTCATCTAAGATTGCCAAAAAGGTCTTTGCAGAAACTATTGAAAACGGTACTGATCCTAAGAAGTACGTTGAAGAAAAGGGTATGGTTCAATTATCAGATACTAGTGTCTTAGCTCCAATGGTTAAGGAAGTTGTTGATAATAACCCACAATCAGTTGAAGACTTTAAGAACGGTAAAGATCGTGCAATTGGCTTCTTAGTTGGTCAAATTATGAAGCAAACTCGTGGTAAAGCTAACCCTAAGATGGTTAATAAGCTTCTCAATGAAGAATTGGCAAATCGTTAATTAGAACTAAGGTAGTGAATATGACTCGTAAAGCAAGATTAATTTATAATCCTGTATCAGGTCACGAGCAAATGCCAAAAAATGTGGCCGATATTTTGGATGTTCTAGAGCAAGCAGGTTATGAAGCCAGTGCTTTTAGAACTACTCCCGCAGAAAAAAGTGCACAAAATGAAGCTACTCGTGCTGCAAAAGAGGGCTTTGAACTTATTGTGGCTGCTGGTGGAGACGGTACAATCAATGAAGTAGTAAATGGAATTGCATTTTTGGAAAATAGACCTAAAATGGCAATCATTCCTGCTGGAACTACTAATGATTATGCCCGTGCGCTAGGAATTCCACGTGATAACATTCTTGATGCGGCAAAAATTATCCTTAAAGATAAAACTCGCAAAATGGATATCGGAAAAGCACATTTTGGTGCTCAAGATCAGTATTTTGTTAATATCGCTGCCAGTGGTTCACTTACTGAACTAACTTATGGCGTTCCTTCAGAAATTAAGTCAGCATTAGGTTATGCCGCATATTTAATTAAGGGTGCAGAAATGTTGCCTCATTTATCTGAAAATGAAATGCGTCTAACTTATGATGATGGAGTTTATGAAGGTAAGCTTTCAATGTTTTTACTTGGTATGACTAATTCGATTGGTGGTTTCGAACAGATTATGCCAGATGCTCAACTAAGTGATGGATTATTCCAATTAATTGTTGTTAAACCATCTGATCCAGTTAATCTAATGAGATTAATGGTCATGGCACTTAATGGAAAACATGTTGATGATCCTAACATCATTTATACTAAGACGACTAGTCTTAAAGCAGAGCTTATTGGTAAAAGTGAAGGTAATGATTTACCAGTTAACCTTGATGGTGAAATTGGGGGTTATTGTCCAGTAAGTTTTGAGAATTTGAAGCAACGTATTGAATTTTACGTTGGTGGATAAATTTTAATAATATAAAATAGTGCTTAGCTATGCTAAGCACTATTTTTTTGAGTTGAATAAGTAGATAAACAATATAATCAGTCATTGCTGTAAAATAGATATAGTAATAACTCTATTTTTGAAAGAAGAACTATAAATGGAAAACAGGCTTTCTTTTAAGTTGATTATGGCAATACTGTCAGCAGGGATGTTATCATTTTTAGGAATTTTAGATGAAACGGCAACAACTGTGACATTTCCAATTTTAATAAATGATTTCAAAATAACCACAGATCAAGTACAGTGGGTTAATACTTTAGTATTATTAGTGATTGCTACAATTGTACCGATTAGCTCACAAATTAGACTGCGCTGGTCAACTAAAAAAATATTTATTATTGGAGTTACATTTTTTATATTAGGATTAATAATTGATATTTTTACACCTAGATTTGACTTGCTACTTTTAGGGCGAGCTTTTCAAGGAATTGGTACAGGAATTGGATTACCATTGATGTATAACATAATCTTAGCTAAAGTTCCTAAGAGTAAATTAGGATTTATGATGGGAATTGGAACTATGATTACGGCTTGTGCAGTAGCATTAGGACCAGTATTTGGTGGAATTGTAACCGACTATTTAAATTGGCGCTGGATATTTATAATTTCTATTTTTTTAATGATAATTGGATTAGCTACAGGAATTTATTCAATTATGCAATTAAATGAATTAAAAATAGTAAAATTTAAATATCTTCAATGGCTACTTTTAGCAGCTGGATTGGTTCTTTTAATGTTAGGATTTACTAATTTAGCTAAAAAGAACCTGCTATCTTGGCAAGTTCTAGGAATTTGGGTAATTGGAATTGTTAGCTTAATTATTTGGATAAAAGTTTCAATGAATGATACTGATGCTTTAATTCAGCCGAGACTGTTTACTAATGTAAAATTTTCAATGCAATTAATCTGCTATTGTTTTGCTAAGATTGCAACACTTGCCTTAGGATTTATTTTTCCTATTTATATTCAACTAGTGAACCATGGTTCAGTGTCGTTAGCTGGATGGATTGTTTTTCCTGGAGCAGTAGTTGATGCATTAATGGCAGCACTTGCTGGAAAACTTTATGATAAAAAAGGTGCAAGATTACCCATAATATTAGGAATTTGCATGAGCTTATTAGGACTGAGTTTATTAATAATTAGTGGCAATTTAAGTAATATTGAAATATTGATTTTTTATGCAATTTATTATGGTGGATATGGGATGTGCTTTAGTAGTTTAATGACTAGTGGCTTGGTTTCAATTTCTAAGAAAAATCATGCACAAGGAAATGCAATTTTCAATACTTTGCAACAATTTTCTGGAGCAGTTGGCACAGCTTTAGCAGGAACTATAATTTCTTTTTATCAACAAAAACTAAACTTGGGTCAAGTTTTTGGAACTGCTCAAGGTACACATTTTACATTTATTATTTTACTAATTTTGATTATTATTAATTTGTTGATTTCGCTAAAATTTGTTCCTAAATCAATAAAAAAGGCATAAAAAAAGCTCTGAATGTAAAAATTCAGAGCTTTTGTATTATCGACGGTCATTAAAGCCGAAGATTTCCAAGAAGTACATAAACAAGTTAACAAAGTCTAAGTACAATTGAAGAGCACCAGCAACTGCTAATCCCAATTCAGTATTTTCATCAGCGTAATTTGCGTAAATGTTTTTCATTTGTTGAGCATTCCACGCAGTAAGAATGGTGAAGATAATTACACCAATGTAAGAAAAGATGTAAGTTACCATAGGATTCTTAAGGAAAAGATTTACCAAGCTGGCGACAATTAATCCAATTAATGCAGCAAAAGCATACGCACCAAAATTAGCAAGGTCTTTTTTCGTAAAAGTACCGTAAAGTGCCATAGCAATAAAGACTGTAGCTGCAGAGACAAAAGCTGTAGCAATAGTTGCGCCAGTATAAGCTGTACAAATAATTGCAAAGGTAAAACCATACGCAATTGCCATAATCATTAGCATGATAAAGCTAGCTACTGGATTTCTAGTTGCTCTAAAACTAATTACAAATGTTAAAACAAGTGGCAAAAACAATAAAACCCAAGATGCTGCTGCATTCGAAAGAAGTGAAATAAATACGCTTCTAAGAACTGTAGTTGATAAAAAGGCAGTAAGTGCTGAAACAAGAACAGCTAAGGCCATAATACCGTAAGTTTTTGCTAAAAAACTATTTACCTGACTAACGTCGACAACTTTTCGACGTTCAGGATTATTTGAAAAATTATCCATAATAAAAGTCCTTTCTACTATATAGAAACTCAATACTAAGTTACCATAAAAATAGAAAGGACTAAAGAAAAAAGTTTATTATTTATTTGTCTTATTATTCAATTTCGGTTTTTTTAGTTGGTTTGGATGATTTGTTTGACCATTGAAGACCGATTCCAGTTGTTCCACTTAAAATTGAGAATACTGGTGATAACAAACTAAAGAATGTAAATGGTAAAAATTCTAATACTGGAACACCCAATGTTGATGCCGCAAATGATCCAGCTACACCCCATGGAATTAAGTAGTTAATAACGCTTCCTCCATCTTCAAGTGTTCGACTCAAAGCAAGAGGAGATAGTCCAATTTTATCAAATGCTGATTTAAATGCACGTCCTGGTAAAATTACTGAGAGGTATTGCTCACCAACAAACAGATTAATGCAAATACCAGAAAGAATAGTAACAGTGATTAAGCGACCAGGCTTTTTTAAGTGTTTAACTAATGGTTCCATTGCACCTTGAACAATGCCGAATTTCATTAGCATTCCACCAAGAGAAAGTGTAGAAATAATTAAAGCAACTGTAGCCATCATGCTTGAAATCCCACCACGAGTTAAAAGTGCATTAACGGATTTATCAGCGGTTTTTGCAACAAAGCCATTCATTATCAGATCATTTAAGCTAACAATTGAGTAGTGAGGATTTTGTACAAAAATCATAGCTACTGTAACTGTAATGTTAAGAAATAAAGTTGGAATTGCAGGTATTTTTTTCCAAGCACATAAAAGCATCAAGATAATTGGTAGTAAAGCCCACCAGCTGATTGTAAAGTGAGATTGCAAAATTTGTGATGTACGTTGAATTTTACTAGCATCAATTTGACCGCTATTACCTAAAATCCAAAAAAGGATAAAGGAAATAACAAAGGCTGGAATAGTTGACCACATCATATTTTTAATATGGGCAAATAATTCACTTTCTGCAATTGCAGAAGAAAGGTTGGTTGAATCCGATAGTGGAGACATTTTATCACCAAAAACAGCTCCGGAAATGATTGCTCCGGCAACAAGTGCAGGGTTGGCATTCATACTTGCTCCAATTCCAAACAGTGCAATTCCAACTGTTGAAATTGTAGTAAAACCACTCCCAATGGCAGTCCCGACTATTGCGCATACTATAAAGACTGATGGTACAAAAAAGCTACCACTAATTAAATGAAAACCTAGTACCATAATTGAAGGGATAATTCCAGCCTGAATCCAAAGGCCAATTAATGCACCAATTAAAATAAATATAAATATTGGAATGATTGCGACACCAATACCTTCTTTGATACCGTCTTGAATTTCTTGCCAAGAAAAATTGCGAGCTTTAGCCCAAAAGGTAAGAAGCAATACTGTAAATAAAACAGGAACTTCTGGGGAAAGGCTAAATTTAATAACTGCAATTCCTAAAATAATCAATAGGAGGGCAAGAATAATTATTGATTCATTAAAAGAGACTTTCTTTTTCATATTTTTCCTCCAAATAAAAAATCCCGTTGACTAATTAGTCAACGGGACGATTCTAACAACCGTGGTACCACCCAACTTATGGACAAAGGTCCAAACTCTACCAGATGATAACGGTTCTGGATATTTCCGAACAAACTAAGAAGATGTTGTAATTCGCTAATCTTGCCTGACTGGTTCGCACTAACCACCAGATCTCTGAACGCTTAACAAGTTAGCTACTGATTCATCTGTTGTTGAAAAACATGATAACAAGGTTAAAAAAAAGTGTCAATACTTTTAATCAAAAAATTATTTTGCTTTTTCTGTTATAATAGATTTCTAGTTACTACAAATAAAGGGAATTTAAAATGCAAAAAAATCAAATTGTTGAATTAGAAATTACAGATTTATCTTACGAAGCGATGGGAGTAGCCCACTATGAAGGGATGACTATCTTTGTTAATAATGCAATTCCAGGTGAAGTTGTAAAAGCTAAAATATTAAAAGTTAAAAAGAGTTTCGCTTTTGCAAAAATTGATGAAATTATCAAAGAAAGTCCTGATCGAATTAAAGTTAAGCTGAATCAATGGGTGCAAACAGGTTTAGCAAGTCTGGCACATATTAAGTATGATAAGCAGCTTGATTTTAAGAAGCAACAAGTTGTGAACCTCTTAAAGAAAGCTCATATGGACAATATTAAAGTTGATGAAACTGTAGCTAGTCCTGAAGAAACAGGTTATCGTAACAAAGCTCAGGTTCCAGTACGCATGGTTAAAGGACAGCTTGAAATAGGCTTTTTCCGTCGTCATTCGCATGATTTAGTTCCGTTAACTAACTTTTTTACTACTGATCCAGAAATTGATCGTGTACTTGTAGCTGTTCGTGATATTTTGCGTAAATATAAAGTACCAGCTTATGATGAAATTCATAATAAAGGTGAAGTGCGTTATCTTGATGTACGCAGAAGTAAGGCAACTGGCGAAATTATGGTAATTCTTGTATGTTTGCACAAGGATTTCCCACAATTGCCAAAGGTTGCTGCTGAAATTAGTAATCTAAAAGATGTTGTTAGCATTGTTCTTAACTATAATCCTAAGAAAACTAATGTCATTTTAGGTAAGAAAGACTATCTTGTTTTTGGCAAAAGTCAAATTACCGATAAAATTGGCGATGTTGAATTTAAGATTTCTCCACAAAGTTTCTTCCAAATTAATTCTTTGCAAACACCGCGCTTATATGATTTAGCTATTAAAAAAGCTAACTTATCCCCTGACGATGTTGTAATTGATGCTTATTCTGGAATTGGTACTATTGGATTAAGTGTTGCTAAGCACGTTAAAGCAGTTCGCGGTATTGAAATTGTTAAAGATGCAGTTGAAGATGCGAATGAAAATGCCAAGCTTAACGGTATTACTAATGCAAAATATGTTACTGGTAAAGCTGAAGAAATTATGCCTCGATGGGCTAATGAAGGGCTTAAGTCTGATGTGATTTTTGTGGATCCTCCAAGAAAAGGTCTTACTCCAGAATTTATTAATGCGGCTGTAAAAACAGGTCCTAAAAAGGTCGTATATATTTCATGTAATCCAGCTACCCAAGTACGTGATTTGGAATTATTTAAGGAACATGGATATAGTTTTGATGAAATTTCACCAGTAGATATGTTCCCACAAACACCGCATGTTGAAAGTGTGACGGTTTTAACTAAAGAAAATTAGTGTAAAATAATAAATTGTGTATTAATTCTATAGTTAATATTGAGATTAGTACACTTTTTTATTTTATGTCTTTTAATGAGTAAAATAAAAATGGTATAGTTATTAGTAGGTTGTATAAATATTAAGTACAAAAAGAAATAACTCTATGAAAGAAAAAACATAAAATTTATTCAATATAGTTTATCAGGAAAAATAATTAAAGAGACTGAATTTACTGGTGGTTCTTTTAGAGAAAATCCAATTGGAGAAAAAGTTCGTATTACTTTAATTAATAATAAACAGTATATTGGTTTTTGGGATACTTTTATTAAAGACCAACTATTACCAGATAAAATTAAGATAAGTTGTTATGATTTAGATGAAGTAACTGGTTCTCTTAAAAGCTCTAAAAATATTACTAGTTATGTACCAGTAAATAAAATTCTTAAAATTGAGGTTATATTGCATAGTAATCCTCGATGGGGAGTTCGATAACTAATAAATTTGTTTTTGTTAAATCTTTGAAATAATTAAAAAGGAAAAGTAAATTATTATGGATGAATCAAATAAGTATTTAGATATTGGTGCTCAAGCTTATCAAGTTGGCAATTATGAAGAAGCACAAAAATATTACGAAATATCCGCTAAGATGGGTAATTCTCAAGCTGCTTGTAATTTAGGCTACATCTATGAATATGGCAGAACAGGTGAAAAGGATCCTGAAAAGGCATTTTATTATTACAATGAAGCGGCAATGGAAGATAATGCAAATGCTTGTTATAAGATGGGAGATGCTTATTTATATGGTAATTTTGTTCAGGAAAATCACCGTCTTGCTTTTTTGTATTATCAGCAAGCATTAGATTTAAGTCGAACTTATGGTGAAGATGATATTAAATCAGATATTTATTATCGAGTAGCACTTTGTTATTATGATGGAATTGGAGTAAAGAAGAGTTACTTAGAAGCATTAAATTGGATTAATCAAGCTCATACATATTCGTATTATGACCGCTTCAATGACAAGTTCATGTGGCAGTCAACAGCAAGAAGAATTGCAAATTTACGCGAAAAAATTATTCGTAAATTAGATGCAGGTAAAAGAAATTAGAATTAAAGCAACAAGTCTAGTTCTAGATTTGTTGCTTTTGTTATAATTTAGAAAAACACTTGGAGATGATTAACTGTTAATAAAAATATAGAAAAACATAGAAAATAATATAAATATCTGTCATAATAATTACTAGAAAGTTAAACATGGGAGTGAATATTATGACAGTACTAAAGCCTAAAGATGTAGCTAAACGCTTAGGAGTGACTACTCGAACCCTGCAAAGCTGGGATCGAAAGGGTATTCTTAAAGCTAAACGTTCGCCTACTAATCGAAGATTTTATACAGAGGATCAAATAAAACATTATTTGGATAGAGACACTGCAGTTTCCAAGCGTAAGCAAGTTGCCTATGCTAGAGTATCAACCTACGGTCAAAAAGACGATTTAAAAGATCAGTTAAGCTATATTCGTCAATATGTAAATGCTAAAGGCATAATTCTAGATAAAGAAATAAGTGATATTGGCAGTGGTTTAAATTATAAGCGTCCCAAGTGGAACAAGCTACTTGAAGAAGTAATGCAAGGTAAAATAGATAAAATTTATATTACCTATAAAGATCGTTTTATTCGTTTTGGATATGATTGGTTTGATAATTTATGTAAAAGTCATGGTACAGAAATAGTTGTTTTAAACAATGTTGATACCTCCCCAGATAAAGAACTGGTTGAGGATCTAGTAAGTATAATCCATGTATTTTCATGTCGTCTGTATGGTTTAAGAAAATACAAGAAAAAGATTAAAGGTGAGTATTTAAGTGGCAATCAGGACACAAGTAGTAAAGCTGAAAGTAAATAAGACGATGCAAAAGCATCTTGAGTTACTATGTGATTATCGTAGATACTGCTGGAATAAGGGACTAGAAACTTGGCAGACTATGTATGAAGCTCATACTTTAAATCCTGAGGATAATCCAAGTCCCAATGAGCGTAGAGTTCGTAATGAATTAGTAGCTAATAAGGAAGACTGGCAGTATAAGCTATCAGCTAGGTGTCTTCAATTAGCTATAACTGACTTAGCTAACGCTTGGAAGAATTTCTTTGATAAAGCGCAAAAGGATTGGGGCAAGCCTGGTTTCAAGTCTAAGAAATCTCCAAAACAAGGCTTTAAGACGGATCGAGCTAAGATCGTAAATGGCAAGCTTCGTCTTGATAAGCCACGAGGTATTTCACAAAATACTTGGTATGATCTATCTACTTTTGAGTCTTTAAAAATGACTGAAGTTAAAGTTATTAGTATTTTTAAAGAAAATAATAGTTACTATGCAGCTTTACCGTATGAACAAAAGCCAATAGTTAGATATAAGACTCATCAAAAAACAGCAGTAGATGTTAATGTAGGTCACTTTAATTACACAGAGGGAAAGCTTAATGTTTTACCTACTAAGCTGCAGAAGCTTTATAAGCGTATCAAGCATTATCAGAGAATGCTTGCTCGTAAAAGAGAAGATAATGGGAAACTAGCCGTAAAAAGTAATAAATATCTTGAAGTGAGAACCAAGCTTCAAAGAGATTATCGCAAAGCAGCAGCTATTCAAAATGATATCTTACAAAAATTTACGACTAAATTGATTAATAATTATGATGAGATAGTTATTGAAGACTTAGCAGTAAAAGAAATGATGATGACTCACATAGCTTCAAAAGGCATGCAAAGATCACTTTTTAGCAAGTTTAGACAAATATTGACTTATAAATGTAATTGGTATGGCAAAAAATTAATCTTAGCTGATAAAGCATATCCTTCAACGCAAAGATGCGCTAGATGTGGTTATATCAAAAAAGGCGCAGAAAAAATAACTTTACAAGGGAATAAAAAATATGCTACCAAGCATAGCGAGTATATTTGTTATAAGTGCGGCTACAGCAATGATCGTGATGATAATGCGGTTTTAAATCTTTTGGAATTAGCAAAATAAAGAATAATAAAAAGAGGGGCGGGCTAAGCCCTAAAACTGTAAGAGCTGGTCAATGTGATTACTCCTATATTGGAATATCAGAATACTAGTATAGACGACGGTAAGTAAAGCAAAGAAAGGAAATATATATCTTTTTGATATGTAGAAAATCCGTATCTTTCTACATATTTACATGTTTTATATAGCAGGAAAAATATGCCAATTAATTTAAGAAATCGTAATTTTATTTCATTGACTGATTTTTCACCACGAGAATTAGAATATCTGTTAGACTTAGCAGAAGAGTTAAAACGTGAAAAATTAGCAGGAATTAGACATAAAAGACTTGAAGGCAAGAATATTGTGCTTGTTTTTGAAAAAGGCTCAACTCGAACTAGAGCTTCATTTGAAATTGCAGCTCATGATGAAGGGGCACATGTAACATATTTTGGTCCAGAAGATACACATTTTAGTTCTGAATCTTTAAAAGATAGTTCTAGAGTTCTTGGAGAAATGTTTGATGGGATTGGATACCGTGGTTTTAGTCAAGAAAGTGTTGAAACTTTGGCGAATTATGCAAAAATCCCAGTTTGGAATGGACTAACTGACTTAGGTCATCCATCTCAAGCTTTGGTTGATTTTATGAGTGTAAAAGAAGCACTTGATAAAGCGTATAGAGATATAAAATTTGCTTTTGTAGGAAATGGTCAAGACAATATTTCTAATTCTTTGATGATAGGTGCTGCTAAGATGGGGATGCGTTATAGTGTTGTTGCACCTAAAGAATTATGGCCAGAAGCAAAGCTAGTAAAGCAAGCACAAGAAATAGCTAAAGAAACTGGTGCCGTTATTCAGATAACTGATAACATTAAAATGGGTGTAAAGAACGCTGATGTAATTACTACTGATGTTTGGGTTTCAATGGGAGAACCATCAGAATTATGGCAAAAGCGTATAGGATTATTAAAACCCTATCAAGTTACAATGGAAATGATGAAAATGACTGATAATCCTGATACAGTATTTACGCATTGCTTGCCAGCTTATCATAATTTGGAAACAGATCTTGGTCGTAAAATCTATAAAGAGTTTGGCTTAAAAGAAATGGAAGTTACTGATGAAGTTTTTGAAAGTGATAAGTCGATTGTGTTCAGCGGTCCAGAAAATCGTATTCATGTTTTGAGAGCGATTATGGTTGCTAGTTTAGGAGTGTAGGATGAAAACTTCAAATAAATCAATTTTAAAATTTGCAAATGAGTTAAAAAACGCAATAGCTGATCAAAAAATAAAGACAATATTAATTCGAGGATATGATGACAATCTAAAACTTGAAGCAACATTAGCAGTATTAAATGATATAAAAAATATACAAAAAGGTACAATTTTTAGAAGTACGTCAATTGGAACGATTATTGATACATTTAATAGATTAGAAATTGTAGATAATCGTCATTTAAATGAAATAGATACTTTTAAAATATTTAATAATTTAAGAGTTGATTTTAAAGCATGGTACCATTATAATGATTCGTATTTTTTTAATAACATGGATTTTGCAATATTTTGGCCTATAAATAGTATATTAAGTAATTATCAATATACTTCAGAATTTATTTCAATTATAAATGAGTCAGTTGCTAAGAAAAATATTATTATTACTTTTAATGATAATTCTATAAATCTTAAACAAATTGATCCATATATTCAAAAGAGTATAACTTTAGATACAGATTTAAGTGAGGAAGATAAGGAAAGCCTAAAAAATAATTGGTATTAAACTTTTAGTAAGAGATGGAGATTTAAATAACGTATTATGAAAAATAAGAATATGCTTAAGCCAGTAATAAAATGGGTAGGTGGAAAAAGGCAATTACTTCCAAAATTAATGGAATTTAAGCCCAAAACCTATAATAGGTACTTTGAACCCTTTATTGGTGGTGGAGCTTTATTATTTGCATTACAGCCAAAGAGTTTTGTAATTAATGATCAAAATGCAGACTTAATTAATATGTATAGTGTAGTTAAAAATAATCCTATTGAGTTGTTAAAATTACTAAATGAACATCAAAAAAATAATAAAAAAGAGTATTATTTGGCTATTAGAGCTTTAGATAGAGATATGAGTAAGTTTATTACTTTAACCGATGTTCAACGGGCGGCCAGGTTGATATATATGCTAAAAGTGGATTTTAATGGATTATATAGAGTAAATAAAAAAGGACAATTTAATGTACCATATGGTAGATATAAAAATCCTAAGATTGCTGATAGTGATAATATTAACGAGGTAAGTAATTTCTTAAATGCTACGCATAATAAAATTATGAATGTAGATTTTGAAAAAGCTGTTATGGATGCTAAAGAAAATGATTTTATATACTTTGATCCGCCATATATTCCATTAACTGAAACCTCGGATTTTACCTCATATACTAGTAATGGGTTTAATATAAAAGATCAAGAAAGATTACGAGATACTTTTTTTAATTTATCGAAAAAAGGCGTTAAAGTAATGTTAAGTAATTCAGATACACCAACTACACGTGAACTTTATGCGAGTGCAAATTTACATGAAGTGCAAGCTAGTAGAGCAATTAATTCTGTAGCAAGTAAACGTGGAAAAGTTGGTGAATTAATAATAACGAATTATTGAAAGGATAAAATTAATCATGAAAATGACATTTGATGAGTACTTAAGAAGCAATAATGATGATAAGTTTTCTTATTTTATAAATACTTTATTTAAAACCAATCGAACTCCAAAATATTGGGTAAACTGGAACAAAGTTTTTAAAAATTCTCGTGAAGTTGAAATTTCTTTGAATACTTTGAATTATTTAGTAGGAAAAAAGAATATTAAAGATGAAGCTAGGGATTTATTTTTGGAACAACCACAACTTCTAAAATGTATACCGATTTTGATCGCTAGTAGAGACAAAGTAATTAGTGTTTTTGTTTTTGATAATATTAATAGTTTTTCGACATATAATTTAGATTTTAAGCAACCGAATATAAATGAGATAGATAAATATATTGACTTTATGGATGAAACAGGACTATTAGATTTCTTGTCAGAAGGATTGAATAGATCCTTAGTAGACTATGTATTTGGTGTAGAGGTTGGCTTAGACTCTAATGGAAGAAAGAATAGAAGCGGAACACAAAACGAACTAATTTTAGAATTATATTTGAAAGATCTTTGTAAAAAGAATGATAACTTAATACATAAAGAACAAGTTACTGGAAAATGGATTGAAGAAAACTGGAGTATTAATGTGCCTGAAGTTATACAGCCAGGTAAAAAAGGTGGACGACGTTATGATGGTGCCGTATATAATTCTAAAAATAATACTGTAACTATTATTGAAACTAACTTTTACAATGGTGGTGGTTCTAAGCTTAAGTCGGTAGCAGGAGAATTTAGTAGTATTTATGAAACTAGTTTGAGGGATGCGCCGAATGTCAAGTTTGCATGGTTAAGTGATGGCCTTGGATGGTTAACTGCAAAAAATCCGATGAGAGAAGCCTTTGATGTGATTCCAACTATTATTAATTTACATATGCTAGAAGATGGATTTATGGAAGATATCATTGAAATGAATAAAGAATAAATATTACAAAATCTTTATAGATGAAAATAATTCAAATTTACGTATTTTAATTATAAGGAGGTACGAAATTTGAATTATTTTTATCGTGATAAAAATTCGGTATTAGTTTTGGGAGATACATTTAAGTGTTTAAATGAATTACCTAATTCATATATAGATTTGCTGATTATTGATCCACCATATTTTTTGAGTAATGGGGGATTTAGTAATCGAAATGGTAAAAAAGTATCAGTAAATAAAGGTGATTGGGATAATCCTAGTAAAATAAATGTAGAAAAGTTCTATAATAAGTTAATCCGAGAAAGTTATAGAGTTTTAAAGAAAGATGGAACTTTATGGATGTTTGGAACATATCACAATATTTATCTTGCAGGATACTTATTAAAAAAATTTGATTTTAGATTTTTAAATAATGTAACTTGGGTTAAGAAAAATCCTGCAGAAAACTTAAGCAAGCGAATGTTAACTCATTCATCAGAAACTATAATTTGGGCAAAAAAGAATGGTGGAAGACATATTTTTAATTATAATGATATAGTTTCATTAAATGAAGGACATCAATTGACAGATGTGTGGATTACTCCAACTATAAATAAAAAAGAAAAAAAGTTTGGATATCATCCTACTCAAAAGCCTCTTTCTTTAATTAAGCGAATTATACAATGTTCGGCAACTGCAGATTCTATAATATTAGATCCATTTGTAGGAAGTGGTACTACACTGGTTGCAGCGAGAGCATTAAATATTCGTTGTATTGGAATTGATCAATCTAAAAAGTATTTAAAAATAGCCAAACGAAGATTAGATAATTTAACTGATAATTATTATGATTTAATAGAGTAGAAGTATATGCATCCACAAAAAATAAAAACTGATAACAAATATGGAACAAATTTTTCTCTTTTATCTGGTCAAACTCGTTATATGTATGGAATCGATGATAGTATTGATTTTCATGATATGCAAGAATGGGGAATTCATGAGGGAGTTGAAGGGAGCGAGATTTATTTTTACGATTTAAAAACTCGAAAAATCTATTCTCCCTTTAAAAAAGAAAAAAACGTTTTGTATGCCAAACCATTATGGCAGAATGATTATATTTATATTTTGCAGGGTGATTTCAATAAAAATTGTATTGGGATTTATCAGTATTTACCTGAAAATAGTTTGGAATTAATCTATGAACAGTCATTGCTGGGTATGAGCCTATATAATCTGGAATTAACCCCAGGAGATAAGGTTTATTTGACTAGTACGGATTTTGAAACTTTTAATTGTTATTGGCCTAAGAGATTTAAAATGAAGTTCATCGAAGAACACGAAAATGTTGTTTATATTGATAAAAATCGGTTATTTATTCAATATGATAAAAATTTTGATGGAGATTTTTCAGAAGACGTAGTAAAAATTACTGATTTTTCAAATAATACTTTATCTGAAGAAGATGGCTGGTTACAACAATTTCCAGATGGGTCATGGCACATAGTAAATTAATATTACGAAAGCTGTATTTCATCAAAAATACAGCTATTTTTATAACCTCTTGAATTGATTTCCGAACAATAAAATTATAAAAATAAGCAAAAGTTAGAAAATAACACAAAAATACGCACAAAAAGGGTTTATTTATTTTATAAATGTGCTAAAATCTTATTGTTAGTAATTCAGAGGGGATAACTTTTTAAAATGAACAACGATATTGAGCGCGTATTATATAGTGAAGAAGAACTTAGCAATCGTATGGACCAGATGGCTCAAGAGATTACGGCTAATTATGAAGACAAGAAACCATTGGTTGTACCAGTTATGACTGGAGCCATGATGTTTAGTAGTGAAATGCTAAAGCGAATGAATTTCTTACTTAATGTTGATATTGTTAAGGCTTCAAGTTACGTAGGTTCAAAGTCAACAGGTGAAGTTAAACTTGTGCAAGATGTTAGAAGTGATGTTAAAGGCCGTCACGTCATTTTTATGGAAGATATTATTGACACAGGCCATACTTTAAAATATTTGAAAGAACTTTTTGAAAAGCGTGGTGCAGCAAGTGTTAAAATTTGTGCAATGCTTGATAAGCCTGATACGCGTCAAGTTGATCTTCAAGGAGATTATGTAGGATTTAGTGCTCCAGATGAATTTTTGGTAGGGTATGGGTTAGACTATGATGGTTTCTATCGTAATTTACCATATATAGGTGTACTTAAGAAAAGTGTTTATGAAAAATAAAAAATGCGTCCAATTTGGACGTATTTTTTGTTGGTAATCGTTTTCAAAGTTGACTATACTAGAAATAGAAGTTGCTAGAAATGAGGCAAGATGACTATGATTAACACACTGTGGATTGGTTTACTTGAAGGTTTATTAGTAGCAATTATCGTTTTAGGAACTAGATGGGTATATGCAGCTAGACACCATGAACAATTTTTTGTGATTAAGAAGGATTTGTCCCCTCGTAATCGTAAAAAAAGAAAAGTTAATCTTTATACTTGGAATATTTTTGGCATATTGATTGGTATACTATTTATTGTTACAAGCTTTGTTTTTAAAGGAAGTTTTGCTGCAATTTCATGGGGATACTTTGTTGGATTTTTGATTTTATTCATGGGTATTGGCGGAACAATTTTATTAACTCAAGAATTGAAGAAGGCATGAGAATATGAAAATTAAAAAAATTGATGAAGATTTTACTGTTTGCAAATTAGAAGAATATAGTGAAATTAACTTAGGCTTACCTTGGGTGTTTGTTGCAAGTACCGATAAAGAATTATCACTAGTATGTCCTACTTATATGACACCAAAAGAAACACTAGCTAGAGAAGATGGCTGGAAAATGTTTAAGGTAGATGGTCAGCTTGATTTTTCTCTAGTTGGAGTTTTAGCTAAAATTTCAAAAATTTTGGCTGATAAAAAGATCAGTATTCTTGCTCAATCAACTTATGATACTGATTATATTATGGTCAAGGCAGATAAATTTGATGAAGCTTTAGAAGCTTTAAAAACTAATGGATATGAAATTGAATAAATAAAAAGCAAAATTAGGCTTTACAAGCTAATTTTGTTTTTTTATAATATAGATGTTCATCTATGTGATAGAAAGGATAAAAAATGTCTTATCAAGAATTAGCTAAAATATTAAAAGCTGTTGCAGAACCCAATCGTCTTGAAATCTTAGAAATGCTATCATGTGGTGAGATGTGTGCATGTGATATATTAGAACATTTTGATTTTACTCAACCAACTTTATCTCATCATATGAAAGTATTAGAAAACTATAACCTAATTAAGGTTAGAAAAGATTCTAAATGGCATTATTATAGACTTAATACTGATGTTACGACAGATTTAGTTAATTACTTAAATGATATTTTTGATTCAGAAAAGAAAAATTGTATTTGTAAAAAATAAATATTATTTTTTTGCTATAAACATAGACAATTATCTATATAAGGAGAAACAATGAAAAATACAGAAAAATTATCTATTATGGATAGGTATATGACTTTATGGGTATTTTTAGCTATGGGGATAGGTATTTTGAGTGGATTTATTTTTCCATCATTACCAACTATTGTTAACAGTTGGTCTGTAGGTACTACATCGTTACCTATTGCTATAGGTTTGATTTTAATGCTTTATCCTCCATTGACAAAAGTGGATTATAAAAAGATGGGAAAAGTTTTTCGCGATAAAAAAGAATTGACCTTTTCCTTAATTCAAAATTGGATAGTAGGACCAATTCTGATGTTTATAATTGCACTTGTATTTTTACATAATTATCATAGTTATATGATAGGTTTAATTATGATAGGTCTGGCAAGATGTATTGCTATGGTAATTGTATGGAATGAATTAGCCGGTGGAAATAATGACTATGCGGCAGGATTAGTAGCTTTTAATTCAATTTTCCAAATTTTATTTTATTCAATTTATGCTTATATTTTTATTAATGTATTACCAGGATTATTTGGTATTCACACAAAAACCATAAACGTTACAATGTTTGAAATAGCTAAAAGTGTATTCATTTATTTAGGAATACCATTTATTTTAGGCATTAGTTCTCGTCTTATTTTAATTAAGAGTAAAGGAAAAGACTGGTTTGACAATATATATATTCCTAAAATAAGTAAAATTACAACATGGGCATTATTATTTACAATCATTATAATGTTTTCTCTTAAAGGTACTAAAATTGTTCAATTACCAATGGATGTTGTTAGAATTGCTATTCCATTATTGATGTACTTTGTAATAATGTTTTTAGTTACATTTTTTATTGCTAAAAAAACTCATACCGATTATTCAATCTCTGCTACTCAAGCATTTACTGCAGGAAGTAATAACTTTGAGCTGGCTTTAGCTGTTACAGTTGCAATATTTGGATTAAATTCTGGTGAAGCATTTGCAGCTGTAATTGGTCCCATGGTTGAAGTTCCAGTAATGATATTATTAGTTGACGTATCTTTATGGATTAAGAAAAAGTTTTATTAGTTTTTAGTAAATATATCTCTTTACAACTAACAAAAAGTAAGCTAAAATAGTCTTCGATGAAAGCTTATTAAAAGTAAGCGTTGTGGAGGCTGTTAATAATGGAATTTAATGAAGTATTAAATAAACGTCAGTCAATACGTGACTTTTTAGATAGAAGCGTATCAGAAAAAGATATAGTTGAAGTTATTAAGCAAGCTCAACGCGCTCCATCATGGGCCAACTCGCAGCCATGGGAAGTTTACGTTGCAACTGGCAAAACTCTAGAAAAAATTCGAGCTGATCATAAGAAATTAAGTTCGGCAGGAATTTTTCAGGATACTGATATTCCTACTATGCATCGTGATCGAATGAGTTCAATTGCTAGACACAATGCCGCTGATTGGAGTAGGAGTATTCAAGATTACTTGGGCAGTGATATTTCTCAAATGAGAAATAAATCTATGAATTTGTTTAATGCACCTGTACTTGTTTATCTTGTTTTACCTAAGAATACTACAGGATGGTCTATTTATGATTTAGGTGCTTTTGGACAGACTTTAATGCTTGCAGCAGCTAATAAAGGACTAGATTCTATGCCTGCATGGGAAATCGTTCAATATCCAGAATCTATTAAGAAGCATTTAGGTATTCCAGAAGATAAAATTTTGGCTATGGGAATAGGATTAGGATATCGTAATCCAAATACAAAAATAAATAAGTTTTATACTAATCGTGCAAATTTAGATACATTTGTAACAATTAAAAAGTAAGTCTTTTTAGTTAACTAATTATGAATTAAATTCTAAAATAGAAGTAAAGATATTGTTAGATAAGGAGATTTCCATAATGAGCAAAGTATTTGTATATGGTGGCTCAGGTAGAGTTGCTAAAGACTTAATTAAAGATTTAGTTGTCGAAGGTTATGATGTGGTAGCTGGCGCTCGTCATCCAGAACGTATCGAAAAAATGGATCATGTTGAAGCTGTAAAAACGGATTTGCATGCAAGTGTGGCAGATTTAGCTCAACAATTAAAAGATAATAATATTGAAATAATTTACTTTACTGCTGGTAGCCGTGGTCAAGATTTGATCCAAACAGATGCAATGGGTGCAATTAAGACTATGATTGCTGCAGAAAAAGTTGGTATTAAGCGTTACATAATGTTGAGTTCAATGTTAAGTTTGAATATTGATAAATGGAATGCTCTTCCAAGATTAGAAGATTACTTAGCTTCTAAATTCTTCGCAGATAAGTTCTTGATGGATTCAACTAATCTTGAATATACTATTTTACAACCAACTAATCTTACTGAAGTAAAGGGTACTGGTAAAATTTCATTAAATAATACTGATTCAACAGAAAACCCAATCCCAGATGTAGCAATGGTATTGGCACATATCTTGAAGTTCCCAGCAACTAAGTATAAGGTTATTGAAATGACTGGTGGAGATACACCAATTGATAAAGCTTTAGAGAGTGTTAAGTAATTTAAAGTATTAAAAAAACTTACAGAAGACATTCTGTAAGTTTTTATTTTTATCAAAAATTAAAGTCCAAAAGCAATCTTATATGCAAAAATACCAATAATGGCACCTAAAATTGGAGCAACAACTGGAATCCATCCATAGTTCCAATGACCATGTCCCTTTTTGTTAGGAATTGGTAATAATGTATAAATAAGACGTGGACCGAAGTCACGAGCAGGGTTCAAAGCTGGACCTGTAGGACCACCAAGAGCCATAACAAGACCAGTAATAAGGAAACCTACTCCGATGTTTGCAATATCAGTAGCTTGCTTGAAGAACATACCACGGTAAAGTCCAATAGCGGCAAACATTAGGATGGCAGTACCAATAAGTTCAGAAACGAATCCGTTCCATTTGCTTCCAGTACAGTCACTTGTTGCGAAGAAGCTAAATACAATATCTGAATTAGTTGATTCTTTAATGTGTGGCCAATAAATAGCTAAAACAAGTAATTGACCGCAAATTGCACCAGCTACTTGGCAAAGAATATAAGGTAAAACGTGAGACCAAGGGAAAGTGCCAGCGAATGCTTGTGCAAGAGTTACAGCAGGGTTTTGGTGATTACCTGAAATTGATCCAAAAAGCATTGCAGGGATCATTGCACCGAAACCAAAACCAAATGCAATAAGTAGCCAACCACCGTTTGCTTTACCGTCTTCTGGATTGGCTGTGGTTCCTTTTAAGAATGAGTTAGCCACAGAACCGTTACCAAATGAGACTAATATCATTGTACCGAAAAATTCAGCAAAATACTTTGCCATCCATGTATGTTCCATAAAAGTACTTTTTCCTCCTAGAGTTTGAAAAAATAGATGAAAAATAAACTGCAAGAAAGATTATACATGAAACTCGATGTGAAACATAGCCCCAAATCAATAAGAATACGTTTTCATTAAAAATATTTTTTGTTGATTTGAAAAAGCCTTTACACTAACCGCTTTCAAAGAGTTAAATAAAATAAAAAGATACAGCCCTTTGAGGGCTGTTTTAGTTTGAAAGTGGGATTTTAATGAATAAAAAACAAATAAAGATGGTGACACTAGCTTTAATGCTTGGAAATGTAATGGCAGGACTTGATGGAACGATAACTAATACTGCAATTCCTGCTATTGTTTCAGCTCTTCACGGTATCCAATTTATGGGTTGGATTGTTGCTATTTATTTATTAGGGATGTCAATTTCAATACCGATTTGGACGAAAATTGGTGAAAGAATTACCAATAAAAAAGCTTTTGAAATTGCAATCTGCTTTTTTGTAATTGGTTCGGCTCTTCAAGGAATAGCACCTAATATTATTTTCTTTTTATGTTCACGATTGATTATGGGTATTGGAGCCGGAGGTATGGGGTCGCTCCCTTATATTATTGCTGGTTATATTTTTAAGAATATTAAGAAAAGAACTCAAGTTTTAGGTTATTTAACTGCTAGCTTTAATGGGGCTGCGATTATTGGACCTTTAATTGGAGGATGGTTGATTGATGCTTTTTCATGGAATTGGGTGTTTTATATCAATATCCCAATTGGAATGTTAGCATTTATTATTTGTTTGATATTTTTCAAACCTGTTACTCCTAAGTCAATTCCGGTTTTTGATTTACCTGGAGCAGGATTATTAAGTAGTGGATTATTAACATTTTTATTAGGGATTCAGCTTTTGGGAATCGCTAAAAATATTGTTGTGGTTGCATTAATAATTATTAGTTTGCTACTGTTAGGTGCATTTTTTTATCGAGAAAAACATGCAGAAAATCCAATTATTCCACTTTCAATTTTTAAAAAGAAAGATTTAGATGGAGATTTTTTGTTATTTGCGTTTACTTGGGGCGCATTTATTGCAGTTAATACTTATTTACCGATGTGGGCGCAAGCTCTTCTTGGCATGAGCGCTCTTCTTGGTGGAATGACTTTAATTCCTAATTCTATTGTAGAAATTATTGCTTCTCAAACTGTGGCTACTATTCAAGAGCATTTACGAACATTTACTTTAGTATTAATTGGAATTATTACAATGATGATTTCGGTTGGAGGATTATATTTGTCCAATTTAAAAACCCCACTTTGGTTTTTAACAACTATTGCAGCTTTTTCTGGTGTTGGAGTTGGGTTTATTTTTGTAGCGCTTCAAGTAAAAGTTCAAATTGATGCTGGAATGAAAGATATGCCTACTGCGACTTCAACATCTTATTTAATTAGAATATTAGCTCAAACGATGATGGCCGCAATCTATGGAGTAATTATGAATTTGTCACTTGAGCATGGAATTGCACATCGAACAGATATTACTATGACAATGATGAATAAGTTAAGTGATGCAAAGTCCGCACAAGCTTTACCACATGATTTGATTCCAGAAATGAGAATAATTTTTCATTCTGGAATTAAGGAAATTATGTTAGTTTCATTTGTGTTATTGATAATTGCTGTAGTCTTAAATTTCTATTTTAATTGGAAAAAATCACCTAAAAAAGTTTTGAAATAATTAGTCAAATAACTTGTTTTATAGAGGTAAAGCACGCATAATATAAATAACGTTCAGTCTTGATTTTTTGATCAAGGCTATTATTTTTGAATAAAGGAAGTGGGTTTATGAATAAAAAACAAGTTTCAATGGTAACTTTTGCTATGATTTTGGCAAATATTATGGCGGGTCTTGATAGTACAATTATTAATACTGCGATTCCGGCAATTGTAGCTGATTTGCATGGTATTCAATTTATGGGTTGGATTATTGCGGTAATGCTACTTGGAATGTCAGTTTCAACTCCTATTTGGGGTAAGATTGGTGAGAAAATTGGTAATAAAGCTGCATTTGAAATTTCATTGCTCTTTTTTGTCTTAGGCTCACTTTTTCAAGGCTTAGCTACTAATATGTATTTCTTTTTAGTAGCTCGTGCTGTAATGGGAGTTGGAGCAGGCGGTATGGGTTCAATTCCTTATATTATGGCTGGATTTATTTTTGATAATATTAAAAAACGCACTAAGGTTTTAGGATATTTAGGTGCTAGTTTCAGTGTGGCTGCAATCGTTGGTCCTCTTGCTGGAGGATATTTGGTAGATACATTATCTTAGCATTGGGTATTTTATATTAATATTCCAATAGGACTTTTTGCAGTGCTTTTGTCAGTTCTTTACTACCGTGAAAATGTTACTCATGAGAAAACTAAATTTGACTTAGGCGGCTCCTTCTTAATTGTTATTAGCTTAGTGGCTATTTTGCTTGGAATTCAGTTGTTAGGACTTGTTTCAGGATGGATAATTGCAGGATTGATTATTGCCGGGGGAATAATTTTAATAATCTTCTTTAAATATGAAGAACATATTGCAAGTCCCGTTGTTCCAATTAGTATGTTTAAAAATAAAGCCTTAGTAGGAGATTTGCTTTTATTTTCACTGACTTGGGGAGCTTTTTTGGCAGTTAATACTTATTTGCCAATGTGGGCTCAAGGTCTTCTTGGCACAAGTGCATTAATTGGTGGATTGACTTTAGTTCCCAACTCAATTGCAGATACAATCGGAACACAAGTAGTTAATCAATTTAAAGCACGTTTTAGTGACTTGTCCTTAATTATGATGGCAATTATTTGTATGATTATCTCAACTTTAGGAATGGTTGTTGCTCCTCCTGATACAAATTTCTGGATTTTAACGATAATTGCCACATTTTCTGGTTTCGGTGTAGGATTTGTTTTTGTATTATTACAAGTAAAAGTTCAAGTAGATGCTGGTGAAGAAAATATGGCACCTGCAACTTCTTTATCTTATTTGATTAGGATTTTAGCACAAACTGTTATGGCTGCAGTATATGGTGTAATTATGAATTTGGCGTTGGCTAGAGGAGTTGCTACTCATAATGGAATCACAATGAATATGATGAATAAGTTAAGCGATGCTCAATCTGCTAAAGGTTTACCAACTGAATTAATTCCACAAATGCGTCAAATTTTTTATAGTGGTTTACG
This sequence comes from Lactobacillus sp. PSON, assembly GCF_052615405.1. NCBI lineage: Bacteria > Bacillati > Bacillota > Bacilli > Lactobacillales > Lactobacillaceae > Lactobacillus > Lactobacillus sp. PSON. Next base: position 97,531 of record NZ_JBQXFW010000004.1, read on the forward strand.
TGAAATTATGATTTGTGCATTGATTTTGTTGATATTATCAATTTTTTGTAATCTTTATTACAATAGAAAAAAGAACTAATTATTTGGTCATCTATTAAGATGGCCTTTTTTAATATTTGTATAGTTACTAAATAATTGACTTATGAAAATGCTTACTTTAGGATAAAGATGTGAACTAAATATATATAAGTATATTTTGAAAGAAGTGTAATTATGCATTATACAAGCGGAAATTATGAGGCATTTGTACATGCTTCAACTCCAGAAGATGAAAACGTTGATAAAAAATCAGCTTATTTAGTTGGTTCAGGATTAGCATCACTTGCGACAGCTGTCTTTTTAATTAGAGACGGACATATGCAAGGGAAAAATATCCATGTTTTTGAAGAATTAGCCCTTCCTGGCGGAAGTTTAGACGGTATTTATAATCAAGCTAAGCAAGCTTATATTATTCGTGGTGGTCGTGAAATGGAATCTCACTTTGAATGTTTGTGGGACCTATTTAGATCTATTCCATCATTGGATTATCCTGAAGAAACAGTTTTAGACGAATTTTATCGCTTAAATAGAAAAGATCCAAGTTATTCCAAGACTAGAGTAATTGTTAATCGAGGAGAAGAACTACCAACAGATGGTCAACTTTTGCTTACTCCAAAAGCTATTAAGGAAATTTTAAACTTAGTATTAACTCCTGAAGAAGATTTACAAGATAAAAAGATCAATGAAGTATTTACTAAGGAATTCTTTGAATCGAACTTTTGGCTTTACTGGTCAACAATGTTTGCATTTGAGCCTTGGGCAAGCGCAATGGAAATGCGCCGTTATTTGATGCGGTTTGTTCAACATGTGGCAACTCTTAAAACTTTGTCCTCACTTAAATTTACAAAATATAATCAATATGAATCTTTGGTTTTGCCATTAATGAGCTATTTAAAGAATCATGGTGTAAAATTCCATTATGATACAATTGTAAATAATATTATTGTAAATCGTTCTGAGGGTTATAAAGTAGCTAAAGAAATTCAATTAACTGAAAAAGGCAAAAAGAAAGACATTAAGCTATCTGAAGATGATTTAGTATTTGTAACTAATGGTTCTATTACTGAAAGTACTACTTATGGTGATAATTTCCATCCAGCAGATCAAAATCACCCACTTGGACCAAGTTGGCAGTTATGGAAGAATTTAGCTGCTCAAGATACTGATTTTGGTCATCCAGAAAAGTTCTGTGAAAACATTCCAAAAGCAAATTGGGTAATTTCTGCTACAGTTACTTTTGATAATAATGATATTGTACCTTATATTGAAAAAGTTAATAAAAAAGATCCACATAGTGGTTCAATAGTAACTAGTGGTCCAACTACTATTAAGGATTCTAACTGGATGTTGGGATATTCAATTAGTCGCCAGCCACACTTCCATAAGCAAAAACCAAATCAATTAATTGTTTGGCTATATGGACTATATTCTGATACTGAGGGTAATTACGTAAAGAAGACAATGCCTGATTGTACTGGAATTGAATTATGTGAAGAATGGCTTTATCATATGGGTGTTCCAGAAGAAAAAATTTCTGAAATGGCTCATGCAGCAACAACAATTCCAGCACATATGCCGTATATTACAAGTTACTTTATGCCTAGAGCTTTGGGTGATCGTCCAAAGGTTGTTCCAAACCATTCTAAGAATTTAGCTTTTATTGGTAATTTTGCTGAAACCGAAAGAGACACCGTCTTTACAACAGAATATTCAGTAAGAACTGCCATGGAAGCTGTTTACACACTTCTTAATATTGATCGTGGAGTTCCAGAAGTATTCGCTTCTGCATTTGATGTAAGAATGTTGATGAATGCTATGTATTACTTGAATGATCAAAAGAAGCTTGTTGATCTTGATTTACCAATTGGTGAAAAGATGGCAATTAAAGCAATGCTTAAAAAGGTTAAAGGAACTTATGTAGAAGAACTTCTTAAGAAATATAAATTAGTATAATATTTCCCAGGAAATATTAAGTCACGCATTCAATGCGTGGCTTTTTTGGTATAATATAAAGGTAATTTAATTTATTAGAAAAGAAGGATACTATTTTAGAATCTAAACCTGCCCGATGGGGTACAAAAGCATATCGTGATGCTAAAAAATTATATTTAAATGCATTTCCTGAATGGGAACGATTTTCATTACCATCATTACTTGCAATGTCTGTTAAACCATCTGTTAATTTTCATTCATTATATGATGGAGATAAATTTGCAGGAATTGCTTATTATGTTGAAAGTGATGCTACAATTTATTTAACTTATTTAGCAGTTAATGAAAAATTGCGGGGTCATGGTTATGGTAGTCAAATTCTAACAATGCTTGAAAATAAATATCCAGATAAAGCTATCGTAATTGATATTGAGCCAGTTGTTCCAACTGCTAAAAATTATCGTCAAAGAGTTAGTCGACTTAAATTTTATGAAAGAAATGGTTTTCATAGAACTGATCAAAAATTAAAGGATCAAGATGGTGAGTTTGAAGCACTAACTACTGCTAAAAAATTAGATAAATCTGGTTTTGCTAAAGCCTTAAAACAAATGAGTTTTGGATTTTATCAATTTAAAATTGAAAAATAAAAATAAGCTAGCTTCTATTTGAGAAGCTAGCTTATTTTAAAGATTATTGATAAATTTTTCCATCTTGTTTTTCATTTTTTTCTTCTAAAGCTTTTTCACTAGCAGCTTTTTTAGGTAGAATCCAGTTAAGCAGCATTCCTAAAATTGTGCAAAGGGCTACAGAAGTTAATTGGAAGTTACCAAGTTGTAAATATGCTCCACCAATACCAATGACTAAAATAACTGAAGCGATGAGCATGTTACGTTTTTCACCAAAGTCAATTTTATTATCTACTAAAATCTTAAGTCCATTTGAAGCAATTGTACCAAAGAGTAAGAATGAAATTCCGCCGATAACTGGCATTGGAATTGATTCAATAACTGCGGCGATCTTTCCAACAAAGCTAAAGATAATTGCAAATACTGCAGCTCCTGCAAGCACCCACACACTGTGTACTTTGGTCATGGCGAGCACACCAATGTTTTCACCGTAAGAAGTAGTAGGTGGACCACCGATAAATCCTGCGATAATTGTTGAAAGTCCATCACCCATCATGGTTCGGTGAAGGCCAGGATTTTTAAAAAAGTTACGCTTAGTAAGTGAATTAAGGACCATAATATGTCCCATGTGTTCAGTCATAGTTACAAAGGCAATGGGAGCCATTGTGATAATTGCTGCAGGATACCATTTGAAGTGATAGCTAATACCTGGAAGCTCTAATGCAGGAAGAGAGAACCAAGCAGCTTTTTCTACTCCTGAGAAATCAACAATTCCCAAAAAGCAGGATAAAATATAACCACAAACAATTCCGAGCATAATAGATACTAAACTTGTGAATCCCTTAAAATACATTTGGAAAAATAAGGTCATTGCTAAAGTAAAGAGAGCTACAGCAAAGTATGTTAAGTCGTATTTTTGATTATTGAGCATCGCATCATTTGCTGCAGTAGTTGCAAGGGATAAACCAATAACAATAATAATTGGTCCAACAACAATAGGTGGTAAAACTTTATTTACCCAAGCGGAGCCTACTTTTGCAATAATTAATGCCACAATTACATAGACAAGTCCTGCAGCAACGGCCCCTTGAGCAATCGCTGGATAACCATCCATCTTCATTAGCGCTTGCATTGTTGCAACGAAGGCAAAACTACTACCTAAGTAAGCAGGAATTTTAAACCTAGTTAAAAGCATATGTACGAGTGTTCCAACTCCAGATGATAAGAGGGCAATACTTGGACTAATTCCAACTAAAATTGGTACAAGTACCGTTGATCCAAACATTGCAAACATATGCTGAAGTGATAACAATACTCCTTGCCCCATTTTGGGCTTTTCATAAACATCTAAAATAGCATCAGAATTATGAAAACTATCTTTTGGCTTCATTCAAATTCTCCTAATCTAGATGACCACAAGAAAAGACCATCCTGAACCCTGAGATTCAAGATGGTCTCTTTGAATATGTGGATGCTCGAAAAAGCATTCTAAACACAAGATTCCTTCTTAGCCTCACGGGACTAACTTTAAAGGTCATCAACTTATTTAGATATATTTAACTATCCTTTAAAAGATTTGTCAACTAAAAATTATTCTTGTGTATAATCTGTATTGATTGAAAATGTTAAGCGAGAATGCTGGAGTCCGTTTTTAACTAATTTACCAACTGTCTTCATTGCTAAGTTTTGCATCTTTTTTGCATTTTGATTATTTGAATTTGTCAAATAATGCGTTAATTGATTATCATGCAAAGTATAAGCTGTCTTATCAGTTTGATGAACAAGTTCATTAGCTAATTGATTGGCTTTTGGGAGGTAGCCATTTAAACCAATTAATAAACTTTTCATTTCGTTATAGTTAGGCTGAATAAGACTTGCTATAGTCCGGCTTAGCCAGTATGCTTGATCAATGTTATAACTATCAGTGGTATTATTATAGGAATCACATGTTCCGTTAGCATTAGCATAAAATGGAACATAAGGATTAAAAGCTGTAGGAGCAAAGTTGAACCATGTGATTGCACTGTATTCATCTGGAACATTATTTCTAATTTCGAGAATATGTGATTCTGCACATCTTGCCATTGAGATTGGACGGAAGCGTGTTCTATCAGCTTTTGTATTATTAGAAGATAATGGATCAAAAATTGTTTCATTATAGTGAGAACCCAGAATATATCCTACATCTTCATGTTTTAGTTTTCTATTTGGCTTAAAAGTGAAGTCCAAATCAGCGCTAGTTGGACTTAAAGCATTATGTCCTAGATATTTTTGTCCAAACCAAACGCGTGGCGTATTATAACAATGGTCGCGAGCAGTATTTGTTCCAAAAATATGACGGAAATTATATTCATCAGTATCAGGATTTAAGTTATTGTGATCAATGAATTCACGTAATCCTGCAGCCCATAGATAATTATCAGTATCTTCAAAATCAATTTGTTGTTCAGAAACTTGGTTAGCAATTACAGCTACTTGGTTTTCAGGCAACCTAGTTGCAGCCCAGTAATGGCCTGTAGGAATTTCCATATACCAAACTTCATTTTTATCACTGAAAATTACACCATTGCCTTCATGAGAGCCATAAATAGCAATTAAATGACCCAAGTATTCAACTCCTTCACGAGCACTATGAATAAATGGTAAAACAATACTTAAAAGGGCATCTTCTCCAATCCCATTTTTTACAAGGGGATCAAGAGCTAATACTTCGGAGTTGCCATAAAGACTTTCAGTTGCACTCATTGCAACGTTTGCACTATTAATGCCGCATTCACCAAATTGACCATGGCGTTTATAATCTACAAATGGAGCCATTTGATAGCGCATTGCATTATTAGGTAATGGAATATCTAACCCAGTAACATAAGAATGAAAAGTCTGTTCTTCATTTTTTGCTGGAACAACAACGAACTTAACAGGAATATTGCAATGTTCTGCATCACAATTACGGGCAATCATTGTTGAGCCATTGATGCTGGCTTTTTTACCAACTATTACAGTGGTACATGCCATAAAAATCGTCCTTTCTAAATTGGGTTCATTGCATTCCAAAATGGCAACATGATTGGATCAGTGGTGTACATATTGATTTCTTCGTCAGTTAGATATTTCTTATTGACGACGACTTCATAAGTATATTGATCCATCCATTCGTCACCCATAATGAAGTAGCCTTTATGACCAGGTTTATCACCCCAGGAATTTTGAATCTTCCACTTGGTTGGTCTGTCATGATTTAAGTCAACTCCACAAATTAACATTGCATGAGTTGGAAGGCTTTCATCAAATTCAAATCTTTTAGTTTTATTATTACCAAGCTCAATACCGAATGATCTCTTCCAATCATAAGCATCAAGGTCAAGTAAGCCTGAAGGATTATTCCATTCTTGCAAGACATCGCAGCCATACCATACAGGTGCTCCATCTTTTAATTGTTCAATTGCCATTCTCTTAAGTTCTTTCATTGGCAAGTTTAAATAGCGATTAGGAGTACCACCAACCATATTTTCTGAACTATCAATTCCATAGATACGATCATAAGGATAGTCGCTACCAGGTAAATTCATCAATTCAACATAGTCATCAAGGTTTATATCAATAAATTTCTTGAAAAATTCTGTTGGAGTAATTTCACCAGTTGTATGGAATTGATTGTTTTCATCACGATATTCATAGGTAAACTTTTCAGGTGGTGTACCAAAACTAATTGAAAGAATACGATAGTTTTCTTTATTGAAGTTTTCTAATACGCTCTTGATTTTTTCATCAGAAGCATCATTATTTACTAATTCACGGAGCTTCATGGCATCTTTTTGAAGTTTGCGGTTATACATGAAGTCAAGTTCTTTAGTATTTTCAGTTACTGCTGTTTCATCCATAGCATCTTTTGGAACTACACCGTATTTTTCAACTAAGTTAACTAATAGACTCCAATCTCCACCATCTTGTTGGGGAGTTTTAAGAAGCCAGGAAACTTTACGATTCGAAATTGGCAAATCTGCAGTTTGGATAATATTTTGATAGAAATAATTAGCTTTTTCGAGTTTATCATAGAAAAAATCATATGTTGTAGAAAGTTCAAAGTCTTTAATATGGTGCTTTTTTCCAGCTAAAAATCTAATAAAATTAAGGGCACTGAACATCCAGCAACGGCCAGACTTTTTTTGGTTCATTACTTTGTCAGAATCGACATCAATAGAAAAAGCAAAAGGCTTTTTAGCTGCTGCTGATTGATTCATAATTGATTTTTTTATACCGTTTTCCATAACGGCATTTTGAGTATTGCGGAATTTACTTTCTTTTAAAAAGTCAGTTCTAATCCTCTTTAAATTCTCAATATCAATTTTCATTTTGATTCTCTTTTCTTAGAAATATACTATTGCTTATTCTTTTTTAACTTTTGAATTTCGGTTTCAGAAATTTGTTGGTCAGGACTATATTTACGCTTGATTGGCATTCCCATTGGATTTTGATCTTTAGATAATATCGTTGTTGGAATGTTGGAAGTTGCTTTACCAGGCTTTTTAAGTCCTTCAATTTGCCAAGTAAATGGGGCAAATTCATTATCCGGATTTACCCAGTTATGTTTCTTAGATAATTGATAAAGTAGGAGACAGATAGCTAGAATTACTAAAACTAATATAATAATTACAGAAACATAAATAATTGGAGAACCAACCTCTGCTTTAACTTGAGCTGGCGGATAAATTGCTAAAACAATTGCAAATACACTTGAAATAAGTCCAATTCCTGCAACAAGCCATGCACCAAACATTCCACCTGGCACCTTAAATGATCGAGGACGATTTGGTTGATCGTAACGTAATCTTAAGAAGGCTGTAAACATTAAAATATAATAAATCATATATAAAACAGTAATAGTTTGAGTTAACATGATCACGAAACCTTCAACATTTGGAATCATCTTTACTAAATAGGCAATTATTGTCATACCAGCAATTTGTGTATACATTAAGTGGGCAGGCATCTTGTGCTTGTTCTTTTGTTGGAACCAATCTGGTAAAAATCCACTTCCTCCAGCTTGTCCAAGCATAAATGAAGGACCAGCCATATTGGTAATAACCATTGCAATTGTATTGCAAAGAAGTGCCCACACAAGTACCATGTAAAGCCATGGGATACCTATAGTAGAGCCTAAAACTCGAAAGACTGAAAATAATGTATACAAAACATTGATTTGTTTTTCTGGAATAATCATTGCGATTATTACAGTACCAATAACAAAGATTAAGAAAGCAAGTATGATTGAAATAAATATTGCCTTAGTAAAATCTTTTTCAGGGTGTCTTAACTGCTTGATATGAGCAGCGTTCATATCAATACCAGTATATGAGAAGAATACTCCGGCCGCTAAGGCCAATGTACTCATTCCATTCCATTTAGGTATTAGACCCTTTGGTGTCATTGGAATAGCTGGCTGGTGTCCTTGAGCAAGCCAGACAATTGCTAAAATGATCATAACAACTAATGGAATTAAGCTGCCGATAATAACACCATATTTAGCAATATTTGAAAAGGCCTTAACACCTTTAGTGGCAAGCCAAGTTAGGAACCAGTATAAAATAATCCAACCAGTCATGATTAACAATTCATGTTGAGGATCCTGTGCAAATTTTACAGCAGCGTCATAATTGGGAGTGTAAAACATTATTGTTGCCGTAAAACTGGGCATCCCCATCCCAAAGTTAAGCATTGTTTGAAACCATAATATTAGAAGACAGGTAAGTGCCCAACCTTTACCTAAGCCTTCACCGACCCAGCGGAAGATGCCCCCACGGTTGCTCCAACCAGAGGCAAGTTCGGCGGCTACTAATGCAGTTGGAATAAAGAAACAAATCGCCCCAATTGCAAAGTAGGTAACAGAAGCAAGACCATAGAATGATTGCTGAACGTCATTAGCAAGTCCAGCGACCATTGACACATTCATCATAGTTAGGGCAACGACGGATATGTAGGCCTGTTTTTTTCGGCTTTTTCTATCAGCCATATAATAATCAACTCCTATCTAATAGACTTACTAAAAGATGTTAACTAGGAGCTTTTATAAATTAATAACCAATTCGGCTTTTAGTTTATTGGAATACAGGAAGTTGTGCACCCGTTAGAAAGTTGAAATATTGATATTTTTATTTAATAGATAAATTTTAGCGCTTTAATCAATCTATTCATGCTACACACTAAAACGCTCTCAATTAAAAAACAAATCTTAAGGCTTATTAATTAAAATTTTATAAATAAATCACTTCCTTATTAAATAGTGAGAGCCTTATTGAGAGTTAAAGGCATGAAATTTGCTTTGGTTAATTATGAAATAATAGTTATTATTGGTATTAAAATTTGCTAAAGCTTATACTAGATTATAGAGAGGAAAATTATTTAAGGAGGCAATTATCATGGCAAAAAAAGCGTGACTCCCAAGAAGCTTTCGTTCATATCTATTTACTTTTTGGGAATTAATGGGGTAATTGGTTCAGGAGCCTTTTTACTTCCACAAACTATTTATAAAGATATGAACTTGATGAGTGTTTTCGTTACAATTTGTGCCGCAATTACTGTTAGTATGGTTGCACTTTGTTACGCGGATCTCTCAAGTCGCTTTACTGGTTCTGGTGCTGCATGGCTTTATTCATATAATGCCTTTGGCAGATTTACTGGTTATGAATTAGGTCTTTTTACCTGGTTTTTGGGATGTTGCACTTATGCTGCGGAAATTGTAGCACTTCTTACAACCCTTAAAAGCTTTTGGCCAGTTTATAACAATAACTGGGTTTACTTTGGAACGGCGATAGGTTTAATACTTTTATTTTCAATTATTAATTTCTTTGGTCGTTCTCTTGTTAAGTTCGTTGATAACTTGTCATCTGCTGCAAAGATAGCAACAATTGTATTGTTCATTATAATTGGTGCATTCTTTATGCATAAAATGAACTTTAGTCCAGTAATTCCAAAAGCGGCAATGACTGGAGTTGGACCTTACTTTAAGCACTTTGGTGCTGCATTTAGTGTAGTATTTTATATGTTTACTGGCTTTTCATTCATTCCAATTGCCGCAAAACAAATGGAAAATCCAGAAAAGAATATTCCAAAAGTTTTGATTTCAGTAATGATTAGTGTAACGATTCTTTATTCGCTAATGCTTTTAGTAGCTATTGGTATTTTAGGAGATAAAATGTCACTTTATAGTACTCCAATTGCAGAAGCATTGAAAAAAGGTGTTGGTGAATGGGGCTATATTCTGATTATTATTGGAATGCTGATGAGTATCTTTGGTGTTGCATTTACTTGTTCATTCAATACGCCATCATTAATTTCTTCCTTATCAAACGAACATGCTATGCTTCCAAAATGGATCGGTAAAAAGAATAAGTACGATGCACCATGGGTATCAATTATTTTAACTGCAATTGTCACTGGAGTATTGATAACGCAAAGCTACTTGTTCTTAGTATCATGTATTGTTCTTGCATCATTTGTTCAATATGTTCCATCAATTTTGGCTGTTATCAAGTTCAAACATACTAACGAATTTCCAAACCATGGCTTTAAGCTTCCTGGTGGCTACACTATTCCTATTTTAGCTTTGATAATTTCTGCATATATGGTAACTAACTTTACTTGGAAAACTATCTTAGTCGGTGCTGTAGTTGCAATTTTAGCAGCTGTACTTTACTTCTTTATTAAAAAAGATGTTAAAGAAGAACAACGTAGACAAGATTATTTAAGTAAGATGAGACAGAAGTAGAATAATAAGAAAACGTCTTATAATTGCTAGTAAATCTAGTAGTTATAAGACGTTATTTGTTTTATCAGCTAAAGTTGAGAAGAAAATAGAATAATGATAAAATTATAGCTTTAAAAATTTAAATAACCTAGAAAGGAAGCGCGTATAATTTGAAGAAATTATTAAAAGTGGGATATTAAAAATCCTGAAATAATAACGAGTTTTAAAATTGTACGCAATGTAATCCCCCCTATATGAATGAAAATGAATTAAATTTTGGAGAAAACTTCAAAAATATCAGAAAAGCAAAGAAAATGAGTTTATCTAAAGTAGCTGATGGTATTACTTCTAAAAGTTCATTGAGCGAATGGGAAAATGGAAAAGGAAAAATGAGTTTTGAAAAGGTAGTAAAAATGCTTACTAAGTTATATATTACCCCTTCAGAGTTTGTTGTTGATAGTCTACAAAGCTCTCTCAATGAAATGATGATTGAAATTGACAATGCTTATACTAATGATCAATTAGATAAGTTAAAGGAATTATACGATTATTATTCAAAAAACTCTGATAAATATTTTTCTGATAAAAATGCATTTATATTAGAAATGATATCTGCTAATTGTTATATGGCTTTAAGTGGAATTAATTTATTTTCTGATGAAAAACAGGATAAGTTAGAAAATAAGGTACGTAAAATAAATAATTGGTATTATGAAGATGTGTTTTTTTTTAATAATTCTTCATTTTTATTGCCAGCAAAATTAGGAGAAAAAATGAGTTTGAATTTAATTGATAAAATAATTCAAGTAGATCATACTAAAGAATTACATGTTAAATGGACAATAGTAGCTCTTGATGCTGTACTTAATTCAAGCTTTATTTTACTTCTGCGTGATTATCAAAAAGGTAAAGAAGTTATAAAAAAGTTCAAAAAATTAACACCAATACTAGATAGATATGGAACTCAATTAGTAAGATTTCGATTTTTAGAATGTGCTGTAAATTATATAAAAACTAAAGATAGTAGTGAGTTTGAAAACAAATTTTTTCCAGCAATAGAATTTTTATCATTTTCCAATTATGTTGAAGGTCTTAAATACGCGTATAAGCAATTAAAAGCAGTATATGATTAGAATAAAAAGTCGTTCGGTATTTCGAACGACTTTTTGCTTGTCATAAAAGCAATAGTAAAATTATAAAAATCGGAGGAACTTCATGAATTACATCATATCTAGACTACCTAAAAAACAAATTTATTTATCATTATTAATAGGTATTGCAATCAGCCTTTCACAATTTATCAATATGAGTAGAATTGATTCTCTTGATTCACCATATACAAGATGGCTGGGAGTTGATCCATTTGGTTATTCTGCAATTTTGTTTTATTTATTATTGCCAATAATTGCAGCAATTCCAGCATCAACTTTATTGAAGAAAGATATAAATAGTGGATTCATTTATAAATTGAAAAATAAATATTCAATGAATAAAATTTTTTCACTTTATGCTGGAGTTAGTTTTATTACTGGTGCAGCTATGATTGCTATTCCCTTACTATTAAATTTAATAATTTGGTTCACATTAGCACCTAATAATATGCCAGATAATTTATTAAATATTAATGTGTTGATTTTTAACAAAAATACACTATTAGTCCCCCTGTATTATTCTCATCCACTTTTGCATAGTTTTCTTGCAATTATCTTTGCTTCATTTTGGGGTGGATTATTTGCGCTATTTTCTCTTGGAGTTTCTTTAAAAGTTAAAAATATCTTTGTAGGTTTGAGCAGTGGCTTAATTTTACAAGTAATTCTTTTGATATTAAATGCGACGATAAAATTACCTAATTATGTGAGTTATTCACCGGCTGATTTTTTACATGAAACGTCACCAACTTCTAATATTGATGGAATGGTTATTTTGGTAGCCACGCTAATTATGGGAATAATAGTAGAAAGTTTAATTGAATTAGGAAAGCGCAATGTGGAATAAAGTTATTAAACAACAGTTTTTATATACTAGTAAAAATTATAAAATCAATTTGATAAATATTTCCCTGGGAATAATTATTGCTCTAGCAAGTGTAGGAAATTTAGCAAGAGAGGCTACGCAAGGTACTTTTATTTATGAAGTGTTTTCTGAATATTTATTTTGCTTTGGCTTATATCCAATAATAATTTTTAGTACTTTATTTAAATTTAAAATTAGATTAAGTGATATATATACAACAAGAAGCCGAAACATCTTACTACAGCAAATGATTATTCAACTATTAGAAACTTTAGTAAGTTTATTATTACCGTGGCTAGTAACAATCTGGATTAGTCGTAAAATTAAATCTTTGCGTATTTCAATCTTTAAAATAAATTTTTTATTACCATTTATATACTTGATTTTGAGTTGTATATTAGTTGTGTTGATAACATTAACCCTTTATTGGGTATTTTTTAATAAGATAGTTGCGTTTTTGTTAAGTTTTGTAATAGTTGCCATAATGTTTTACTGCTATCGCAGTTGGCATAATGGGGTGCTTTACAGTTTTATGCTGGTGATTGCCGATTGGAAAGTTATTAGTGAAATAATTGGAATAAATATTTTACTATTTGTATTGTTAGAACTGCTAGTCACACAAAGGGAGATTCTATAAGTGGGAATTTTTTTGAATCAGTGGATTAAGGTTTGGTATGAGATTCGAAAAAGAATTTTAGCTTGGATTATTATTTTAGGATTGAGCATATTTTTATTAAAAAATAATATTCCTATTACTTCAAAAATTCATTTAGTCAATTATTTATTTGATGGAGTAAGTTTTAAAGAAATTGAGTTAAATATGGTTAGACTTCCAATATTTTGGCTGAGTTATTTCTATGGAATTAGTTTAATTTTGCTGGATACTTTTGTGCAATTGAATAAAACTAGAGCTGTTGTTTTAAGAGGGATGCAAGTTTCAGCTAAAAAATATAATTTTTCTATTTTATGTATTATGAATTTACTTTGTTTTATGTACTCTGGAATTGTTTTTTGGATCATCATAGCAAATGATAGAAAAATCATTGACTACAGATTATGGTTAGTTATGTATTTAGGAACTTTATTTTTTATAGTAGTCCAGAATATTTTTAGTAAATATAATCTGATTTTGGGTCTAATTATTCCACTAATATTATTGGTTTTAACAATTTATATTCCTTGGCAGCAGAATCCTTTGAATAGCTTAATGTTGGCAAGAAATAGTAGTGTGGGTCTATTAGCGATTAGTACAGTTTTAGCTGAAGTTATATTTTATTATGTGAATGATTATGGAGAAAAATATTGAGCTATATAGAATTAAAAAATGTTGAAAAAACTACAAAAAGACGAAAACTACTTTCTAATATTAATTTGAATATTGATAAAGGTGAAATTGCGACTATTCAAGGTATCAATGGATCAGGAAAGACATTATTGCTTAAGGCAATTTTAGGAATACTTAAGACAACCGGCGAAGTTAAAGTTGCAGATCAAATAGTTACTCCTAAAGATAAATTTCCGGTTAAAGCTGGAATTTTAATTGAAAATCCAAGTGTGATTAATGAGTTTTCAGCTTATAAGAATTTAGATTTATTAGCAAAATTAGACTCTAATATTAAAGAAAAAGATTTTTTGGAATTGCTTGGATATTTTAATTTGCCAGATGAAAAGGTGAAAAATTTTTCTTTGGGAATGAAACAAAAACTTGGAATTAGCCAAGCTTTTGTTGGAAAATATTCTTTGATAATTTTAGATGAGCCTACTAATGCATTAGATGATGAAAGTATTCAAAAACTAGTCGATTTAATAAAGCGATATAATCAAAAGTATGGCACAACTTTTATCATTGTTTCTCATGATAAAGATTTTGTTAATGAAGTTTCAACTAAGAAACTTTATATAAAAGAGGGACAAGTTTATGAAAAATAAAATTATTGCAATAATAAGTTTGATTTTATTTTTCGGAGTTGGGGTTATTTTTGTTAAGAAGTATACAGAAGTTAACGCTAATAACATCAATGTTACAGAAAAAGTGATTCATAAAAATCAGCTCATTCATGCTCATAATATCAACTTTAAAGTTCTTAATACATCTGTACAAAAGAATAATGATGAAATTGAATTAAGAGTAAAAATGTATCTTCATCAATATGGAAAATTGGATTTTGGTCAAAAGACAAATAATCCTAATTATATCGAAAATATGTGGCTTGAGGCTCCTTATAGTTTAAGTAATCCAGTTGTTAAAGTGTATGACAAAAATGGCAAAGATGTAACATATCTAAAAAAGCTTGTTCATGCTAAGCAGCCTGTTACGGTTTTAGCAACTTTGCCGAAGAAAGAATATTATTCTGCTGAAAAGAAACCTAGATTTACTTTTATTGTTCATAATGGTAAAAATTATACAAAATATTCTTTGCTGCTTTCACGTTAATTATAGTTAGAAAAAGATTTTTTCATCAGCATTTTAGTGATAGGCTTTCATAATCTTAACAATACTTGTAGAATACTAATTAAAAGTTATTGTTTTAAAAAAGGATTCAATTATGGAAAAAGAACAAGAAATAAAAATGCTTAAGGAATTTTCTGATGCAAATTCAACTTCAGGCTTTGAAGAAGAATTTGTGAAGATGTTTTCTGAATATGCTAAAGATATTGCCAACATTGATGTAGATGGAATGTTGAATGTATACGCATCTAAAAAAGAAAATAAGGGTAATCGTCCAGTAATTCAAATGGATGCCCATTCTGATGCTGTGGGTTTTATTACGCAAGCAGTTCGACCAAATGGATTAATTAAATTTGTTCCTCTTGGTGGTTGGGTTAAGTATAATATTCCTGCTTTAAGAGTTAAAATTCGAAATCGTGATGGAGAATATATTCCAGGAGTAGTTGCAACTAAGCCACCTCATTTTATGACTGCACAAGAGCGTAATAATGTTCCGGAAGTTGCGGATATGTCAATTGATGTAGGTTCAAGTAGTCGTGAAGAAACTATCAAAGATTACAAGATCGATACAGGTTGTCCGATTTTTGTTGATGTTAAATGCGAATATAATGAAAAATCTGGTCTCTTCTTTGGAAAAGACTTTGATGATCGTTTTGGTGCAGGTGCTATGGTTGATGTTTTGGATAATTTAAAAGGTGAAGAAACTAATTTTGATGTAGTTGCTGCACTTTCTAGTCAAGAAGAAGTTGGCTTGCGAGGTGCTTATGTAACAGCAAGAAAAGTTAAACCTGATTTATGTATTGTTCTTGAAAGTTGTCCTGCTGATGATACATTTGAACCTGAATGGCTTTCTCAAACTGGATTAAAACGCGGTCCAATGCTTAGAGATATGGATACAACATTTTTACCAAATCCTAAATTTCAACAATATGCTTGTGATCTAGCTGATAAAAATCATATTCCATATACTCGCTCAGTTCGTACTGGCGGGGGTCAAGATGGAGCAGCGATTTATTATGAACAAGGTGCTCCAACTATTGTAATTGGGATTCCAGTTCGTTATGAGCATTCGCCATATTGCTTTAGTGCTTATCATGATTTTAAGGCATCGGTAGATTTGGCAACAGCGATTATTCGTGATATGACTCAAGAAAAATTAGATAGTTTTAAAAAATTCTAGATTATTTCCTAGGAAATAAAAAGGTCTCCATATTTAATTTGGAGACCTTTTTATATTATAAAATTAAATTATCAAAAACTGCTGCAATTGAACAAAGTACAAAGATTATTCCTACAATTGTAATTTGCAAGCGTTTAGTAATTACAACATAAGCAATGAATTCACGAATAAAAGCATTTAAAGTAAAATACCATTTAGTTTTTGCACCATAGCCAATACATTTTAAGCCTTGGTTTTTAGCTAAAACTAAAGCACGGTATACATGGTAAGAATTAGTAACTAAACAAAACTTAGAATTTGGACCCATTAATTTGTGCGAGAACATTATATTTTCATATGTAGTTTTAGACTTATTCTCAATAATTATTTTATCTTTGGAAATACCTAATTTTTCAGCATATTTTGCCATTGCTACTCCTTCAGGAATAGTTTCATTACCGCCTTGTCCACCAGACATGATTAATTTTGAGCCGGGGTTTTCTTTCATAATTTCGATTCCACGATTAATTCTTGCAGCTAGCAATGGTGAAACTTGATCACCGTGAAGAAGTCCTGCTCCTAAAACTACAACATAATCTAAATGAGGATTTTTAGGATTAACTAAATTTATCCAAGCAGTAAAAGTGTACATAATCATAATATAAATAAAGTAAAGGGTAGTTAATAGTATGAATATGTATACATAAGTAACCCAGTCATTAATATAAAAATGACCAAAATTAGGATAAATGAATAAAACAAGAATAAATAAAATTCCCAATCCTAAAGAAAGATAATTTGTCCAATGGTTACCTTCTTTAAGAATAATTTTTATTCCATTATAAATAAACATTCCTATTAAAACTAAAATTGTTCCTGCAATAAAAGCTAAAATAGATAGTAAAATTAATAAAAACACTGAGATTAACCAAGGGTGATTTTTTGAATAAATATCAGTTAAATCCATTAAACTAATAAAAATTAGCAAGGCAAAGGTAAATAATGATGCTGTAAAAGTCATCCCAGCCCAAAGAGTTCGTCGCTCATGTTTTAAAACATAAATAAAACTGACAAAGCAAATTAGAAAAATACTTAAGATAATTAGTAGAACTTCTAACATAAATTCCTCCATAAAGAAATATTTCTATAGAAAATTTTACCTGAATTTGCATTACAAAGAAAATGATAGCTAAATTTTAGCTATCATTTGTTACTATTTTTTGAATTGATTTTTAACGTACTCTGCATAAAGAGGAGTAGATTTAACTAATTCTTCATGTGTTCCATGTCCAGAAACAGTTCCATGATCAATAAAATAGATATTATCTGCATCAACAATAGTAGAAAGACGGTGAGCAATCACTAATGTGGTTCTGTCTTTCATTAAACTATTCAAAGCTTTTTGTACCATTGCTTCACTTTCGGAATCAAGACTAGCAGTTGCTTCATCAAGCATTAAAATTTTAGGATTTCTTAAAAATGCTCTAGCAATAGCAATACGTTGACGTTGACCGCCAGAAAGTTTAATTCCACGCTCACCGATTTGAGTATCAAGTCCATCTTCCATTTCTTTGACAAACTTATCGGCATAAGCCATTTCAAGTCCATGCCACAGTTCTTGATCACTAACTTCACGATCTAAACCATAGATTAGATTTTCACGAATAGTACCAGGCATGACGGCTGAATTTTGACCCACTAAACCAATTTGCTTACGCCAATGAACTAAATCAAGATTATCAATGTTTTCAGTACCAATTGTAATTTTTCCAGAAGTTGGTTGATAGAATCTTTCAATTAGTGAAAAAATTGTGCTTTTACCACCACCAGATGGACCTGCAAAAGCAACTACAGTATTTGGTTTTGCTTCTAAATTAATGTCATGCAAAATTTGTTTTCCATCTTCATAAGAGAAGTTAACCTTATGAAATGCTAGGGTTTTATTTGATATTTCATCAATTTTATTATCTTGGGCTACTTCCTCTTTTTCATCTAGCATTTGTTTAATACGCTGAGTTGAGCCGCTAGTTTTTGAAAGTTCATTGAAAAATTGACTGATGATTAAAACAGGAGACATAATTTGAAAAATATACATTAAAAATGAAATTAATGCACCCATTGTAAGAGATCCACTCATTACTCGAATTGCACCATAACCAAGAATTCCTAAAAAAAGAACCGTCATTAACATGTTGGTTAAAGGTTGAGTAATAGCATTGATCCAAGCTTCTTTTTTACCAATATTAAACAAGGATTCAATTCTACTGTTTCCAGTATTTAATTCTTTATTTTCTGCGTTAGAAGATTTAACTAAACGGATTTCACTTAATATACTAGTAGAATCACTTGAAAAATTAGCTAATTCATCTTGACGAACTTTACCAATTTTTCGAGATTGTTTCATTACTGGAAGCATAGCAAGCATTACAATTGGAATTGCGATAAACATAATTAGTGTCATTTGCCAATCCATTGCTAACATAATAACTAAAGCACCAAAAAATTGCAAAATACTAGTCATTGCATTAGGTAATGTGTTAGCTAGTAAGTTTTTGACTTGAGAGGTATCATTGACAAGACGTGAGGAAATTTCTCCAGTTTTAGTATTATCGAAATAACTTACAGGTAAATGAAGAAGTTTATTCCATAAGAGCTTACGTAAATTCGCAACTACATTTTCGCCAAAAATTCCCAGTATTAATCCTGATAATGCACTGATTAAAATCCCACCAATAAAAATAATAATTGTTAATGTAATAATACCAGAGTTTAAATGTTTAAAACCATTAATAAGTTTTTGTGCAAGTTGTGGCACTAAAAGATTAGCTCCAGTTGCAATTAATCCTAATAAAACACCAACAAATAATTGCCAATAGCGAGGATGTGCATGATTAATTAATTTAAAAAAGTCACGAAATTTAAATTTTTCAGTTGTCTTTTCAACTTTTGTATTAGTCATTCTATTTATAAAAATCTCCTTTTTCTATAGTTAGATACCTAATTATAGACTAAAGAAAATTTTGCACAAAATAAAAACGCGATTTTTTCGCGCTTTTTTAGCTAGGATTAATAATTTGTTTTAATTTTAGTTTTTGACTATCAAATTCAAATTCCAAAACAGAACAGTTACTAAATCCTTGATCCTTAACTACTTGTGGATTCATATTAACACTGAGAAGAAAATTAAGAATCGCTCCTGTATGTGAAATAATTAAGATGTTATCTTCCTCATCGCTAGATAATAATATTGAAAGAATAGTTGAATTCATACGCGTTTGAACATCTTTTTCACTTTCGCCACCATATTTTTTAAAGAAGTCACCATATGGATAAGGAGGATTTAGCCGCTCACTACTTCCTTCAAATTTTCCAAAGTTGCATTCCTTTAAACTTTTTAATCTTAAGTATGGTGCATTTTCGCAAATAATATCCATTGTGTCACACGCTCTTTCAGAAGTTGAACTATAGCGTTTATCAAAATGAATATTATTTTTAGAAAAATATTGCTTGATTTCTTTTGCTTGTTTAACTCCAGCAGGAGTTAATGCAGAATCGCACCAGCCTTGAATTCGATGCCATTTATTAAAATAAGTTTCGCCATGACGCATTAAAAATAATTTTGTCATAAATATCACCTCTGTTACTGTCTCTGCCTTCATTATAGTACAGAAGTCGTTAAGATGGGTGTTTGACGCAAAGTGAACTATAATAAAAGTGTTACAGGTGAAATCGATTTCAGAAAAGGAGAGGTTAAAATCATGGTACATGCAAAGACAAGAAGAATTACAGACGAAGATATCATTAAGAAAAGCTTAACGACTGAAAGCTTTGATTCATTAAATATTAGATTGCTTTCAAGTGATATTCGTATCGAAAATGGTGATCGCTTTGAAGTTATTTATAAGGGTATTAAAGAAGAAATGCCAAAAGTCGAACTTGTTGGCGATATTATGAATATTGAACAAAACAATCGTGAGGAAATTAATGTAACTTACGACTTAAATCATCGTTATGATTTAGGAGTTAAAGTTACTATTCCAAGAGAAGCACAAATTGATAAGTTAAACTTTTCATCAATTGAGGGCGACTTTAAGTTAAGAAAGTTAATTGTTGCAAATATGTATATTAAGAGTAGCAGCGGTGATGTTGACTTAGAGGACAGCAATATTAAATCTGGTGAGATCTATGTTCTTGATGGTGACTTCAAAGCTGATAATACTGATCTTGACAATGTAGCAATTCAATTAGATGATGGGGATGCTTATATGAAGCGGATGAACTTAACAGGTGGCTCCATTAACTTGATTGATGGTGATTGCAGAATTTGGGACAGCAAGTTCAATGGCAAATACTTCATTAGAAATAGTGATGGTGATAATAAAGTAGAAGGTGTTATGGGCGATGGCTATGGCTATAGTTTGGATACACTTGATGGAACTAACAAGTTGTTTAAAGAAACTCGTCAAGGACACCTTGAATTAAATACTCAATTTGATAACTTTATTACAATGAAGACAATGAAGGGTGATAATATTGTAAAATAATCAACTTCTTCTTATAATTGTGTAAGACAATTCGCAATTATAAGGACAAAGCTATGAAAAAATTCATTGTATTATTTATTACGTTACTTTCTTTAACTGCTTGTTCTAAACCTAGTTTAAAACAAGATAATACTTCAACAAGAAGCTCTAGTACTAGTACCGTTCATAAAAAATCAATTCAATCCAAGAAAATAGATACTTCTAAAAAATATCCCGGTCTTAGTTTGATGACAATTCCCAGTGAGTTTCGCGGTAGTTGGTATCGAAGTGATGAGTTTTCAAAAAGTGCTCGTAAGTTAGTAATTACAAAGCATTTAGTTAATGATTCTGTAGTATATCAAAAAACTGGAAACATTAAGTTGGATCATAATTCTGAAAAGCAAAATAAGCAATATGCTGGCAATATTTCAATTGGTAAAGTTGATACGATAAATGGTCGCAGTTCTCTTAGAATCCGTGATGTACTAGGTAGTGTAGATATTATTTATATGTTAGGAGAATTTAAAGGACAGCAATGCTTATTTTTAGCGTATGATTTTGGTGATCGTGAAATCCATGGAGCTTTATTTAAAAAAGCCGATTTAGCAGTTAAGTATCGTAAGTATGATTTTTCAAAATTAAAATAGTAAAAATAACTCACTAATTATGAGTTATTTTTTTGTCTTGACAATAGTCCCTGCACATACTAAAATCTTCAAAGTATGTGTATGGACTAAATTAAATGAAGAAGGATGTGAAGTATGAAAGTAAATACTACCGAAAAAATAAATCTTGCAATAGTACGTGCGAATAAGGCTTATAGTGAATGGGATAGTCAAAATAATTTACCAGATTATATGAGTATTATTCTATATGAATTATTAATTCATAAAGGGTTAACTCAAAAAGAACTTGTAAATTTAAGTGATTTGCCTAAGCAATCTATAAATAAGGGTATTCGAAGTTTGCAAGACTTAGGATATGTAAAATTAATCAAAGATAATAATGATAAAAGAAAAAAATATTGTTCTTTTACTGAAGAAGGAAAAAAGTATGCTCAAGAAAAAATGACGCCATTGATTGAGTTAGAGACTAAAGTTGCTACTTCAATGGGAAAGGAAAAAATGGCACAATTAGCCAAGCTTTCTTGTGAATGGAGCGATACTTTTTGGAAATTATTGAAGGAAGAAGGGAAAAATAAGTGAAAATATTAAAACCGCATTTAAAAAATTACAAAAAAGAAATCATTGGAGCTGTAATTGCTATATTAGTTTCAGCTTTCTCAACTCTTTGGCAACCGCGTGTTCTCGAAGATATTCAAAAAGCACTTCTTGCTAATAATCAGTCAAGAGTTTTACGTGATGGAATTTGGTTAGTGATTTTGGGAATAATTGCAATTGTTGCTGGGATTTTTAACGTTTATTATGCTGCCAAGATTGCTCAAGGAGTAACTAGTGATTTACGTGAAGAAACTTATAGTAAAATTCAAAGTTTTTCTCTAGCGAATATTGAAAAATTCTCAACCGGTTCATTAACTACGCGTTTAATCAATGATATGAATCAAATTATGAATATGATGATGACGCTATTTATGCAACTTTTGCGAATTCCAATAATTTTAGTTGGTTCATTTGTTTTAGCAATTATTACAATTCCACGCTACTGGTGGGCGCCAGTTTTAATGTTAGCTTTAATTTTAAGTGTTGGAACTTGGGTTATGAAAAATATGACCAGTCTTTTTAATAAGTTTCAAGAAACAATGGATCAGATTTCTACTCGAGTAAAAGAAAATTTACAGGGAATGAGAGTTGTTAAGTCATTTAATCAGGGAAATAATGAGATTAAAAAATTTAATAAAACATCGGATTATTTAAATGACTTAAACATCAAAATCGGATATTGGTTTTCAGCAATTATGCCAGCATTTATGTTGATTGCATACTTGGTGATTTCATTGGTAATTTTATTAGTAGGAACAAGTATTAAATCTTATCCAAGTGATGTAACTGTTGTAAGTCCATATGTTTCTTACATTTTAACTTTATTATTTGCTATTTTAATTGGTGGAATGGTTTTGATGACTTTTTCACGTGGGAATGTTTCTCTTAAAAGAATTGCAGAAGTACTTGAAACAGAAGCTGATGTTAAATTTGACGAAAATGCACCTAAAGAAGAGTTGAATGGCTCTATTGAATTTGACCATGTCTCATTTACTTATCCAGATGGTAATGATGAAACTTTGCATGATATCTCATTTAAGATTGAACCTCATCAAATGATAGGTGTAGTTGGAGCAACTGGATCTGGTAAATCAACTTTAGCTCAGCTTATTGCCAGACTATATGATCCAACTGATGGTGAAATTAAAATTGGCGGAAAAAACTTAAAATTAGTTAGTGAAAAAACTTTACGTGATACAGTTTCGTTAGTTTTACAAAAAGCGATTCTTTTTTCAGGAACAATTGCATCTAATTTGCGCCAAGGTAAAAGAGATGCAACAGATTATGAATTGAAACGAGCTTCAGAAATTGCTCAAGCTCAAGAATTTATTGGACGCTATCCAGATGAATTTGATCATGAAGTAGAAGAAAGATCAGCTAACTTTTCTGGTGGACAAAAACAACGTCTTTCAATTGCACGTGGAGTTGTAAATCAGCCACCAATTTTAATTTTAGATGATTCAACTTCTGCGCTTGATGCTAAAAGTGAAAAATTAGTTCAAGAAGCATTAGAACATGATTTAAAGAATACAACAACAATGATTATTGCTGAAAAAATTATGTCTGTAAAAAATGCTGATAAGATTCTAGTGCTAGATGAGGGTAAGTTAGTGGCTATGGGAACTCACGATGAACTTCTTAAAACTTCTGATGTTTATCGTGAAATCTATAATAGCCAAAAAGCAAAAGAAACAAGAGGTGAAATGAATGAATAAAGCTCCAGAAAAAAGCAATGTTCAAAAAGCTTTAGCCTATTTTGCTCGTTATCTTAAGCCATATTGGAAGGGCATCACGGTTGTGATTGTCTTGGGGTTGATTTCTACAGCAACACAAGTAATTGCACCAATTTTCTTGGGAAATGCTGTATCAAGTTTGACTAAGTTTGTAGCAGGGGCTTTCAAAGGGCAAAGTCATTTAAATGACTTTTATCAGGCATTAGGCTTAATGATAGGTTTTTATGCGTTAGGTATTACTTCTACTTTTATTGCTTGGATGGTTATGTCTAAGTTCAATGCAGATTCTACTAATGATATGCGTGAAAACTTATTTGGAAAATTTCAAAGAATGCTGATTAAGTACTTTGATACTCATCAGGACGGAAAGCTCCTTTCATTATTTACATCAGACCTTGATAATATCTTTAATGCAATGAATAATGCAGTTTTTGAGATTATTTCTCAAGGTACGCTTTTCATTGGGACAATTATTATCATGTATGTTGTAAACCCATTGATGGCAACTATGACAGTAGCTACTACACCTTTTATTTTGATAATTAGTATTATCATTATGAAAAAAGCTCGCAAATATTTAGATAAGCAACAAGATGAAATTAGTGATCTTAATGGCTATATTAATGAACAAATTAATGGTCAAAAAGTAATTATTGCTAATGGTTTGCGTGAAGAATCAATTGAAGGTTTTAGAAGTTATAATAATAAAGTTCGCAATGCAATGTTTAATGGACAATTTTATTCAGGAATGCTTTTCCCATTGTTACAAGGATTGTCTTTGCTTAATTTAGCTATTGTTATTGCAGGTGGAGCATGGATGATTGTTTCAGGACAGGTTAGTCAAGCAGTAGGATTGGGATTAATTGTAACTTTTGTAGAGTATTCTCAGACTTATTTCCAGCCTTTGACTCAGCTTACTTCAATTTATTCTATGATTCAGCTAGCACTTACTGGAGGTCGCAGACTTAATGCTGTAGAAGAACAAGCTGAAGAAAATCCAGAACTTGATGGTGAAGTTTTAACTGAAATTAAGGACGGAGTAAAACTAGATAATGTTTACTTTGGTTATACTCCAGACAAAGAAATTTTACATGGGGTTAATATTTCAGTGGATAAAGGCCAGTCTGTTGCTTTAGTTGGACCAACTGGTTCAGGGAAAACGACAATTATGAATCTTATCAATCGCTTTTATGATGTTAATAAAGGACATGTATTGTTTGATGGAGTAGATGTCAGAGATATTACATTAAAGTCTCTTCGAGATAATGTTGGGATTGTGTTGCAAGATTCAGTTTTATTTACTGGAACGATTGAAGATAATATTAGATATGGAAAGCCTACTGCTAGCCGTGAGGAAGTAATTCGTGCAGCCAAAGAAGCACAGATTCATGATTTTATTATGACTTTGCCCCAAGATTATGACACCCAAGTTTCTGATGAAAATACGATTTTTTCTACTGGGCAAAAACAGCTCCTTTCAATTGCTAGAACTATTTTAACGGATCCAACTTTTCTTATTTTAGATGAAGCTACTTCTAACGTTGATACAGTGACAGAAGCTAAAATTCAAAAGGCTATGGATGCAGTAATTGCAGGAAGAACAAGCTTTGTTATCGCTCATCGTCTTAAGACGATTTTAAATTCTAATAAGATAGTTGTCTTGAAAGATGGAAAGGTAATTGAAGAAGGGAATCACCAAGAACTTCTAAAAGAACATGGCTTTTACTATGATTTATACACAAACCAGATGTCGTTTGACTAAATTGTGTTATAATGAAAGCGTTACATAATAATTAAGTCACTAGGGGTGCTAATTAGCTGAGACGATACCCTTTGAACCTGAACAAGATAATACTTGCGCAAGGGAAGTGAAAAGAAGCGAATATTATTTAATGCTCCTAGCTGGCTTATTTGATAGTTTAGTTAGGAGCTTTTTATGTTTACTAGATCATCAAAATGGGATGTTAAATCAGTCATATTAGTTGCCTTAATCGGAATTTTAATGGGAATCATCTATACTTATGGCTTTAATAATATTTATAATTTAGCTAAGTTTGTTATGCTTCCAACTGGATATGCTCCAGTGATGGATATGATTTTTTCTGGACTTTGGTATATGGCAGCACCGCTTGCAATGTATTTTGTGCCAACTGTTGGTTCTGGGGTTTTGGGAGAAGTAATAGCGTCGATAGTTGAAATGGCAATAGGTGGTCAATGGGGAGTGTTGACTGTTTTAGAAGGTTTAATTCAAGGAGCAAGCAATGAAATTGGTTTTTTCCCTAAAAAATCACACTATGAAAAATTCACTTGGAAGAGTGTTTTGATTGGAGCGTTTTGTGCGAATTTAGGTGGCTATATTCCGCAGTATTTTATTTATGGTTGGTATAAATATAGCACTAATTTACAAGTTATTATGTTTATTGCTGGGATGATTTCCGCCATTATTTTTGATGGGATTTTAGTAAAATTAATTACTAATTCATTTGATCGTGCTTTAAAACCTAAATTAGATATAGATTAATAACACAAAATTATTTCATAAAAAAAGAGTGGTCTTAAAACCACTCTATTTTTTAACTTAAAATTGATTCAACCTTAGTAGTGAGCATATCGATTGCTACATTATTTGCTCCTCCTTCTGGAACAATAATATCAGCGTAGCGCTTAGTAGGCTCAATAAATTGATGATACATTGGCTTAACTGTATCCATATATTGATTGATTACAGAGTCAAGTGAACGACCACGTTCCTTCATATCACGTTCTAATCGACGAATGAAGCGAATATCATCATCTGTATCAACATAAACTTTAATGTCCATTAAATCACGAATCTCTTCATTAAATAAAACTAAGATTCCTTCCAAAATAATGATATCTGCAGGTTCTACATGAACTGTTTCATCACTTCGAGTGTGTGCAGTAAAGTCATATGTTGGCATTTCAATTGCTTGACGCTTCAAAAGCATTCCCAATTGCTTTTCAAGAAGCGGCATATCAAAAGCGTTAGGATGATCGTAATTAATATTCATTCGCTCTTCCATAGGGATGTTAGTATTATCCTTATAGTAAGAGTCTTGAGTGATAATTGTAATTCGATCATTATCATCAAACTCTTCAGCAATTTTATGGGCGATAGTGGTTTTACCGCTACCGGATCCTCCAGTAATTCCAATAATCACAGGTTTATCAAGATTTGTCATTTTTTACTCCTTAAAATATATCCTTACCAATATTACCTGTAAAATCGCGCTATGACAACATTTCTAATTGATTTTTTAATAAAAAAATTGTGTAATATTTAATTTAACGAATATTTAAGATAGAAATCAACAAATAAGTACCAGAAATATCGAACACTTTTAATTATTTATTTGATATAATTCAGCAATTTACTAACCATTTATGGTATATGATATAAAAATGTGTGGAATTTAATTAAAAAGGCACTTTTCACTTTTGTGAAAAAAAGGTAAAATATAAATTAACGCTATGTATGAAAGGATGTAAAACATGACACCAATTATCGAATTCCATCATGTTGACAAATACTATGGTAAATTTCATGCCTTAAAGGATATCAACTTAACTATCAATGAAGGCGAAGTCGTTTCAATTATTGGACCATCTGGATCTGGTAAGAGTACGCTTATTCGTACAATGAATGGATTAGAACCAATTAATAGTGGTAAGCTGATCGTTAATGGTTATGATCTAGCAGATAAGAAGACTAATATTAATAAAATCCGCAAGGATGTCGGAATGGTATTCCAGCACTTTAATTTGTATGAAAATCATACTGTATTGGGCAATATCGAATTAGCACCGCGTGTCGTATTGAATCGTCCTAAAGATGAAAATGAAGAAATTGCAATGGATCTTCTTAAAAAAGTTGGTCTTGAAAACAAAGCTCATATGTTTCCACGTAATTTATCAGGTGGTCAACAGCAACGTGTAGCCATTGCTAGAAGTTTAGCAATGCATCCAAAAGTAATCTTGTTTGATGAACCTACTAGTGCTCTTGACCCTGAAATGATTCAGGATGTTTTAGATGTTATGCAACTTGTTGCTGAACAAGGCATTACAATGGTAGTAGTTACTCATGAAATGGGCTTTGCAAGAGAAGTCGCAAATCGTTTAATTTTCTTTGATCAAGGTCATGTTTTGGAAGATCGCAAGCCGGAAGAATTCTTTGCTCATCCAAATACTGAACGTGCACAAGAATTTTTAGGTAAAATTATTACAAATTAGCCGAGGTATTCTTATGCGAAAAATACGGAAAAAACTTGGACTTACAATCCTTTTTTTATTAGCAGCAATCTCACTAAGTGCTTGTGAAAGTTACGGTAATAGTGAAGCTGAACCAAAAAAAGATCAAGTTTATAGCCAAGTAAAAGCAAGCAAAAAGATTATCTGGGGCGTTAGAAATGATACTCGTTTATTCGGTATCATGGATATTAAAGAAAATAAGTTAGTTGGATTTGATATTGATTTAGCTAAGGCAATCACTAAGCAAATGCTTGGAAAAAACGCTAAAGCTGAGTTATTCCAGACAACTTCTAAAACTAAGATTCCAGTTTTAAAAAATGGTAATGTAGATGCTTTGATGGCTACTGTAACTATTACACCAGAGCGTAAAAAGCAAGTTACTTTTTCAGAACCTTACTTTAATGCTGGACAATCTCTTTTAGTATCAAAAAAGAGCTCAATTAAATCAGTCAAAGACTTAAATAAGTCTGGCACAGTTGTGGTAGCGGTTAAGGGAACAACAGCAGTAGAAAATATTCATAAGTTTGCTCCAAAAGCTCGTGTTCTTGAATATGATGACTATGGGCAATGTTTTACAGCGCTTAAGGCTGGTCAAGGTCAGGCAATGAGTACTGATAATGGTATTTTAGCAGGTATTGCTGCTGAAAATCCGGGCTACAAAGTAGTCGGAGGTGCCTTTACTCATGAGCCATACGGTATTGCTGTTGATAAAGGACAGACTAAAATGGCTAGTGAAATTAATAAGGCTTTTAATGAACTCAAGAAAAATGGTACCTATAATCGCTTAATGCACAAGTGGTTTGATGGTATCCCAGGATTTAGTATAAAGGAGGCTGAAAGATAAATGTGGTCATTATTGGTTAATAATTGGCAAACCTTTTTGATTGGTTTCTGGAATACTATCTTGTGTAGTGTTTTGGCTTTGATTTTTAGCTTGATTATTGGAACCGTCTTTGCCATTTTAGAAACTATGCCAAATAAATTTTGGCGTGGGGTTGCCCGTGTTTATATCGAAATATTCCGTAATATCCCATTATTAGTTATTGCGATGATCTTTTATTTAGTTATTCCACAATTTTGGATTAAAATGAGTGGTTTTGCGGCAGGTACAATTGGGTTAACTTTATATACTTCTGCCTTTATTTCAGAAACTGTTCGTGCTGGTATTCAATCAGTTGGAATGGGTCAAATGGAAGGTGCTAGAAGTAATGGTATGACTTATTGGCAAGCAATGCGTTACGTTATCTTACCGCAAGCTTTTAAAATTGTCATTCCACCATTAGGTAATCAATTTGTTAACTTGATTAAAAATTCAAGTGTTTTAGCCTTTGTTGCAGGTTTTGACTTAATGTATCAAGGGGATGTTATCGCATCAAGTACTTTCCAAACAATTCCAACTTACATTATTGTAGGATTATTCTACTTGATTTTGACATTGCCATTGTCATATTATATGCAACACTTAGAAAACAAATAAAAGGAGGATTTAGATGGATTTTTCACATGCATATTCATGGATTAACTTCCGCTTCCTCCTGGACGGGTTGTGGGTTACAATCTATGTTTCACTTATTTCAATTGCATTAAGTTTTATTATTGGACTTGTTTTAGGAACAATTAGATATTCTAAAGTTCCAATTTTATCAAAGATTGTTGGCTTTATAGTGGATATTATTAGAAACTTGCCGCTTCTTTTAATAATCTTCTTTACTTATTTTGGATTGCCAGCAATGCAGATTAGGGTCAACGCAGTTGTTGCGTCGATTATAGCTTTGGTTGTATTTGAAAGTGCAATGATTGCTGAAATTGTTCGTTCTGGTATCGGAGCAGTTGATCCTGGTCAAATGGAAGGTGCTAGAAGTAATGGTATGACATACTTACAAGCAATGTTTTATGTAGTTATGCCACAAGCTTTAATGAAGATGATTCCAACGCTTTTATCACAATTTGTTTCCTTAGTTAAGGATACTTCTCTTGCAACGATTATTATCTTGCCGGAACTTCTCTATCACGCACAAATCGTTTATAGTCAAGATACTAATTATATGATTCCAATGTACTTGATTATTGCAGTGATGTACTTTGTAGTTTGTTTCTGTTTATCAATGGTTGCATCTTACTTACAAAAGAAGTTTTCAAACGATTAAATATCAAAAAATACTAACTACGTGTTAAAGTTAAAGTAGTTAGTATTTTTTTGTAAGGAAATTAAATATGGATGCAAATTTGCAATTAACAGACCTAGAACGAATAGAATTAACTAAAAAGTCATATCAAAATTTAAACTTAGGTGACCGAATTGAAATTGGTGGTCACTTTATTGGAATTGTTACAGATTCTATTTATGAAAAAGATGGCTTAAGAGCTTTTGTAATTACGAATCAAAATGAAGTTACGATTTTATATAAAGGCTCATATGGCTTTTTAAAAGGTAATCCGACCACTTGGCGGGATGAGTGGCTTAAGACGAATTTACCAATTTTAGTATCATTGCTTGTTAATAATGAAAAGAAAATTCCTAGCCAATTAAATTCTGCAGCTAAACTTTTAAATAAGACGATTAATAAATATCCTAAAGCACATTTTTATATTTATGGACATTCTTTAGGCTCGATTAATGCGCAATATGCTTTGGCTAATTGTCACCATCCAAGTTCTATTTATGGCGCATATTTATATGAAGGAACCAATATTTGGCTTCTTTTAACTCAAAAACAGCGCCGAGTTGCAGCAAAATTAAGAACAAAAATTTATAACTATGTAGATATTTATGATCCAGTAACCCTTGGCATTACTGCTACTCATCATATGGTAGGAAGATTGATGTATGTAGATTCAACGCCGATGTCACCCATTAAGCAGCATATGTGGGGTGGGTATCGTTTTGATAAAGATGGCAACTTGCTTTTGCGCGACGTTGATGATGAATTTTTAAGAGAAAGTTTGAATGAACGTAAATTTTTAACTAAGACTAATGATTTAGCTAAGGCCTTAGAAAAGAAAGGACAGGCTGGTGAAGTAAGAAAACTTGCCGCAGAAAAGTTAACAGATTTGAAGAAACGTTTCCCAGATAACAGCGCTTTTAATAAATTAGCAAGTTTAATTAATAAGGCTGGATTTTTGAAAGATAAATAATTAATAAAAAGGCTTAATTTTGATTAAATTCAAAACTAAGCCTTTTATACATATACTATATAGTTTAAACTCTATTTTTTCTTACAAAAATATGATATAGATTTTCCTATGAAAATTAAAACAAAGCTCATCAACATAGGTCTTATAAATGTTTGAAGGTTGAGGACTCGCATATCTAGTAAGTAGTATAAAAATAAAAGTAGGTAGGTGATAAAAAAATCTATTAAATTTTTACCCATATCTCTTGTGTACTAATTCCACTCCATACCACATGCTACTGCCCAAACGGCTAACTGACCTGCTACAAGAATAGCGTTTGTTTTTACACCAGCTCCTTTTGCAACTCTAATTACTACTTTTGCTAGCTCTTTCCAAGCCTTTTTCTTTGCGTATTTAACAATAACGCCAACATTTACCATTGCAAAAAGTTCATCTTTAATTTTATTGTACATACACTTGCCCATACTATTCCAACTGAACATTGAAATGAATGGAGAATATGTAGTTGAACTAGTATTTGCTAAATAATTAACATCTAATTCGCGACTAGCTGCTTGTAACTCTTGTTTGCTAAAATTTTCTTTAGCATATTTATTAAGATTTTCTTGACTTACGCCATGAGCAAACATTTTTTGTAATTCTGTCGCTACAGTATCAACATCTTGAGATTGTACTGAATCACTCGCATATACATTACTTGAAAGTGTCGCAAATAATTCTAAAATAATAGTAAAAACCATTAATAATTTAATGATTTTGATTGATTGTGATTTTGTTTTATTCATAAACACATTTCTCTTCTTTTAAAATATTAATTTTTTTAAAATTATAACAAATATATTAAAGTGGTGCAATAAGCTTTATTAAAGAAGTGATATGGGTAACTCTAATGAAATATCTTTTAGATGATTTAAAATAATAAAAAACGTTTCCCAGATAACAGCGCTTTTAATAAATTAGCAAGTTTAATTGATAAGGCTGGGTTTTTGAAAGATAAGTAATTAATAAAAAGCTCGCCAAATGGCGAGCTTTTGCTTAATAAGATTATTGTTTCCAAGCAGCATCAAGCTTAGTTTTTCCAGTTGAAATAGCAGTATTCCAGCTTTGCTTTTTACCAGCTTGAGCTAAAATCGTTTGCATATTTGCATTCACTTGATCATATGCAGTTGTAGCATTCTTAGTAACTGGTAAGAAATAAAGATTCTTGGTTGTATCAGCTAAAATTGCAGGAACTTTACTATTTTTATCAGCTTTATAAGTCTTAGAATTTAAGACCTTAGAGTTAACTGGCATGTAACCTGTTTGCTTGGCCCAATATAGTTGAGATTTTTCACTTGAGAGGAACTTAAGATACTTGAAAGCAGCAGCTTTTTGCATAGCAGATGCCTTATTAAACATATAAATGTCTGTACCTTGTTGAGCGTTCAATTTACTTGGACGAGGCGCAATCCCATATTGATATTTTTTACTCAAAGCTTGTTTAACATAAGCTTCATTAGCAGTAGAACCAATAAACATCGCAACTTGAGCATTATCAAAAGGAGTTGACATGTATTTTTCAGTACCAGCTTGCATGAAATAGCCGTTCTTTACGCCATCTGCATAGTAATTAATGACTTTTTTAGAAGTTGAACTAGCAAAATTTAGTTTATTATTAAAACTAACTCCATCTTCCTTCATTGCAAGCATGTAATAGTTATTAAGTGCATCAAAACCGGCTCCTCGAACTTTATGGTTGCTCTTTTTATAGATAGTTTCAGAAGCTGCTTTTAATTCTTGCATGGTAGTAGGTACTTTTACACCATATTTATCAAGTAAGGTCTTATTATAGAAAAGGACCTCAACTGATTTATTAAATGGTACACCATATTGCTTGCCGTTGATTTTTGCTCCATCCCAAAGACCTGATTGAATGTCGCTATTTTTATAAGAACCCCAACCAATGTTTTTGTTATCAACATAAGGAGTTAAATCAGTTAACATATTATTCTTAGCTGCGTTGTAAAGCCAACCAGGATAAGCTTGGGTAATAGTTGGTAAGTCTTTAGGAGATTGAAAACTTGAAGTTAACTTTGATTGTAAGTCAGCATAGTTTCCGCCTTGGCTTTGCAATTTGATAGTAATGTTCGGGTTTTCTTTTTCAAAATCGCTTGTAAGTTTCTTAAGAGTATTTTGAGAAGTACCAGTTAAGGAATACCAGAAAGTTACGGTTGTTTTTTTAGAAATTTTTTCTGGAATTTTATTACTAGAATTATTAGCTGACTTGTTTGAACATGCGCTAAGTGCAATAAGTGCCACTAAGGCACCCGCAATTGTAGCGACTTTATGTTTGAGTTTCATTTTTTAAGTTTAAAAACCTTTCTTAACTCGAATATTTTTAAAATTACACCGTAATTTTATCATAAAAAGCGGATTATTATAAATAGTTTTTCGAAGATTGTTCTTGATTGACAAAAAATAATTAGAAATCTATTATTGGAATTGAAAATATAATAATTTTTAGGAGGAATCATGGATAAAGACCCACTAGTATATCAATATGCAATTGGTAAGCGTAAGCCTTACGATTATGATTATGGTAATCGTCAAGGTAATCAGAATGCAGGTTGTCCGTTTTGTGATGTAGCACATTTGGAAAATATTTTTGAAAAAGACGAAGATCGTATTTGGCTCAAAAATAAATATCCCACTTTGCAAGATACTGACCAAACAATTTTAATTGAATCAAGTGATCATCAAGGAGATATTTCAACTTATACTCGTGAAGAAAATCAAAAGTTAATGAAATTTGCTTTGAAATGTTTTCATAAGATGTTAGATTCTAAGAAATATAAAAGTGTTTTATGGTATAAAAACTTTGGTCCTAAATCAGATGGTTCATTAACGCACCCTCATATGCAGATTGTAGGATTAGATAAAAAAGATGGTTATCAAGATGTAGGCGAAGATAATTTTAAGGGCTTTGAAGTTGGAAAAAGTGGCGATGTTGAAATGAATTTGTCCTCTCGTCCAGTTCAGGGCTACCAGGAAGTTAATATTATTACTTATCATAATCAAGACCTTGATACTTGGGCAGATTTAATTCAAAAAGGAACTCAGTATGTAAGATCAGTTTTATCTCATGGTGTTGATTCTTATAACTTATTTTTCTATCCAATGAATGATGGGCAAGGAACTTGCTGTAAGATTATTCCTAGATTTTATGCTTCACCATATTTTGTTGGTTACAAAATTTCTCAAGTAGATGATTCCGATACTTTAAAATGGGAAGCTGCACGTCTTAAAGGCTTTGTGACGGGTGGAATAAGTCTTAATTAATATACTTATAGATTTTTTCCTTGGTGGCAGACTGGTTTGCCACCTTTTTGTTATAATGAAAGTAATAAAAATGCGCATTATTAAAGAAGGAATTTATCAATGAAAAAAATCGTAGTTATCGGATCTAGTAATGTTGATACAACATTACATGTAAAAGACTTCCCTAAACCAGGTGAAACTATTAATGCTCAAGATGTTACTATAGCAGGTGGTGGTAAAGGTGCAAACCAAGCTATTGCTGCAGCAAAAAGCGGAGCAGAAACTGAGTTTATTAGTCGTGTAGGTGAAGATAGTTTTGGTGAATTTATCATGACTCAACTTAAGAGTTATGGTGTGTCTCTTGATTATGTTCAAACAACACAAGAAGAAAAAACTGGACATGCTTATATCACTTTAAATGAAAATGGTCAAAATGATATTATTATTGACCATGGTGCTAATTATCAATTGAGTGTATCTGATATTGATGCAGCAAGTGACTTGATTGATGAGATAGATTGTGTGATTGCACAATTTGAAACACCAATTGAAGCAACGATAGAAGCTTTTAAGATGGCTAAAAAGAAAAATGCTGTTACAATTTTGAATCCTGCACCTGCAATTAAGCAAATTCCAGTAGAATTATTGAAATACACTGATTTAATCGCACCTAATGAAACAGAAGCAGCTTTAATTACTGGTATAGTAATCAATAATGAAGAAGATTTAAAGAAGAATGCTGAAAAGTTGCATGAATTAGGTGTAAAAAATGTCGTTATTACCTATGGTGATAAAGGTTCATATATTTCAGCAGGCAATGTAGAAAAGCTTGTTCCAGCTTTTAAAGTAAGTGCTACTGATACAACTGGTGCTGGAGATACTTTTATTGGCTTTTTAGCTGGAAACTTAAATAAAGATCTTTCTAATATTGAAGAAGCGGCTATTATTGCTAGTCGTGCATCTTCTATTGCAGTTCAACGTCTTGGAGCCCAACCTTCAATTCCAACTGCAAAAGAAGTAAAAGATTTAATGGAGAATTAACATATGGATAAGCAAAAACAAGATGAATTAAAAAAAGAAGCAGCCATGCAAGCTGCAATGATGGTTGAACCAAACTCAGTCTTAGGAGTTGGTACTGGTTCAACTGTTGCATTTTTTATTGATGCTTTAGGCAAAAGAAAAAATGAAGAAGGTTTAGAATTAAAACATATTGTTACAACTTCTAATAGAAGTAAGAAGCAACTTGAAGACTTAGGCTTTAAAGTTGATAAATTAAGCGATATAGATCAAGTTGATCTTACTGTTGACGGAGCTGATCGTGTAGATGACCAATTAGATGGTATCAAGGGCGGTGGCGGAGCATTAACTCTTGAAAAAAATGTTGCTGTTAACTCTAAGAAAATTATTTGGATTGTTGATGAATCAAAGCTTGTTCATCATTTAGGTGGATTTGCACTTCCAGTTGAAGTATTACCAATTTCATGTGAACAAAACTTCCGCAAGTTCCAAGAAGAAGGCCTTAAGCCTAGATGGCGTATGACTGATGAGGGTAAGCGTTATGTAACCCACTACGGCAATTATATTATTGATTTAGCAGCCGACCCAGTACCTGCTCCACACGGCTTGGCTGATTATTTAGACCATACTGTAGGAGTTGTAGAACATGGATTGTTCCTTGATATGTGTGATGAAGTAATTATTGCTCATAGCGATGGTACGATTGAAGAAAAAACACGCTAAAATAAATTTCCTTAAAAGTTGGATAATTCCAGCTTTTTTGTTTTGTTCAAGATTGGTAAAATTAACTTAACTACTTTATCGATTTTTAGAAAGGAAATTTATTATGACTAAAAAGCCATTAATTATTAGTACTGATCCAGGCATTGACGATGTTGCAGCAATGACAATCAGTCTATTTAGCAAAGAACTTGATGTAAAAATGATTGTACCAACTTGGGGAAATGTACCACTTAAGTATACTTTGCAAAATACACTTAATTTAGAAAAATTTTTAGGTACTCAAGTTCCAGTAGTTGTTGGAGCTAATCAACCATTAGTTGCCCCAGCTATCAGTGCGGCTAGTGTTCATGGAAAAACCGGTATTGCTGGTTTTGAATTGCCAGAAGCTGATAATTCATTAATAAAACCAGGACTTGCTTCAACAATAATGTATGAAGAAATCATGAATAGTCCTGAAAAAGTAACCTTGATGGGAATTGGTCCTTTAACTGATTATGCACTTTTATTAAAGCAATATCCTGATGTTATCGAAAATATCGAAGAGTTTGTTATTATGGGTGGTAATATTGGTCGAGGCAACCATAGTCCTTTAGCAGAATATAATATTGCAGGTGATCCAGAAGCTGCTAGTGTAGTATTTAATAGTGGAGTTTTAGTAAAAGTGGCTCCTCTTGAAATTGGTAACAAAGCTCATGTTACTCAAGCACAAATGACAGAGATTAAGAAACATGGAAAAGTTGGTGACATGCTCTATTCAATGTTTTCTAATATTCATGAGCCAGATGGTGACACAAGAATTAAGATTTTTGACCCAACTGCTGTAGGAATTATGCTTCATCCTGAATTTTTCACTATGAGAAAAGCTCGTGTAGACATTGAACTTACTGGTCGCTTTACTTATGGTGCAACTAGCATGGACTTTATGAAGGAAGATACTAATGCATTAATCGCCACAGATGTTGATGTTGAAAAATTTGCTAGCTGGTTTATTGATAGTGTGGAAGTTGCTGAACAAGGGCAAAAATAATGACAGACTTTGTTTATCGCAATGTAATGCGCGATATTAAGCAAAATATTTTAAAAGGAAGCTACAAAGGGATGCGTCTTCCTGATGAGCGTAGTCTTGCAGAGTATTATCAAGTTAGTCGTTCTTCAATGAAGCGCGCTTTAGGAGTGCTTGCTGAAGAAGGAATTGTCTTTAAAAAACGAGGTAGCGGCACCTTTATTAATCCCTTATATTTAAAAAATCAAGCACTTTTTCGTTATGAAGGTTCTAATTTAGGTTTAACTGATAGTTTTAAATGGCCTGGTAAAAAGCAAACAATTAAGTTACTTAGCTTTCATGTGGTTAAGGCCACTCCTGAAATTGCACAAGATTTGTTTTTGAATGAACAAGATTTTGTTTATGAGTTTAAAAGACTTCGATTATTAGATAATCAGCCGTTTTTAATAGAAACAGGTTATATACCTATCAAAATTATGCCTGAATTAAAACCAGAAATTTTGCAAAGTTCACTTTTTAATTATTTAGAAGATGAACAAAATAAAACAGTAACCAAAGCATCTTTAAATATCACTGTTGAACCTTCAAATAAAGAAGATCAAAAAGAAATGAAATTAACTCCAACTGAACCTGTGGGAGTAATGGATGGAATTTTCTTTTTAGACGATGGAACACCATTTGAAGTATCAAACATGAGAGTGCACTATCACTATATGAGATTCAATACTTTTGTAAATTTGAATAGATAATAAAAAGCAAATCCTAGTGATTTGCTTTTTTCATGGATTCATTTTTTGAGTTAAAACAAGAAATTATATTTCAAATTGTTCGCTGTTATTTATAGGACTAGTATATACAAAGCACAAGTTAGTATGTTTAGTTTCATCGCGCAAAACTTGCATAATTTTTTGTTGCTCATGAGTTAGATGCAGATGTTTTAAAGCAACTTGTGCATCAATATACATAACTAATTTATTAGTATAGGCTAGTGGATGGTCATTTTTTTCGAATTTGCGCATTACCAACCCTGCAGCATCACGTACATTACGATACTTTTTAATATTCATTTCATTAAAAGTATTATTTTGTTCAAAACTATTATAAAAATTACTCAGTAATGTATAAATCCTATTGTTTTTTTGCTTTTGCTGAGTACGACTAAATAAATTAATCATGGTTTTACCTCCTTAATTACAGAGATAATTTGGGTATGGGGACTGAAATTATCTGCAAACTCTTTAGATAAAGGAATATCAGTAATTAAAACATCTACTTTATCTAAAGGAAGTGACATAAATGGAGAGGAATTTGTATTAGTAAACTTATATTGTTCTGCTATCAATACAACTTGTTTAGCTCGTGACGTTGCAATTGAAATCATTTGCGCATCCACTTGTGTTGAGGTGTAAACTCCATCTTTTCGTACTTTTGAAGTACCAATAAAGGCAGTGTCGAAACGTACTTTGTTTAACTCAGAGAGTGAATTCATGGAGTAGATAAGGCGGTCTTTCTTTTGAATAGTTCCTCCAAGAATTGATACAGTGGGAAGCGGTGCAGTCATTAAAGCTAAAGCATTATCAACTGAATTTGTAACTATTTCTAAATTTTTTCCAGTTATTAAAGTACAAAGCTGTCGTAAAGTGGTTGAAGGACCTATGAAGTCAAGCTGTCCTGGATGAACAAAACGAGCAGCTGCTTTTGCCATTTTAATTTTGATTGGCGATTGAATTTGAGTTCTTGCTAAAAAATCAGGCACATCGCTATCATCAATGACCATTAATCCGCCGTGAACTCTAAGAGCTTGTCCAGTTGAAGTTAAGTGGATTACATCGCGGCGTGCAGTATCAAATGATACGCCAAAATGTTTGGCAAGATTTCGAGTTGATAGTTGCTTTTCTTTTTTTAATAACTTTTTGATTTCAATTAAACGCTTTTCTTGAGACATTTTTCCCTCCACCAATAAGTTAACATTTCATAAAGATTTATTCAGTGTTTAGTAAGTGCTTTACAATTGTTTATCAGTATTTTTATGTATTTAATTATAAAAATACTGATTAGTTTTAGCAAGAATGGCTTAAAATTAAGCTTTTAAGCGTCAGCATTTTGCTAGAATACTTGTTTAAAATTGGGTGGTACCAATTTTTTAAGTAGTTGAACTTTTATAAAAAGATGGTATTATTAAGTTGTAAGAAAAAAGCAAATAAACTACTAAAAACTTATTTAGTATTAACCCAAAAGGAGAAATATTATGGCGGTTGATTACGATTCAAAAGACTATTTAAAGAGTGTCGACGCTTATTGGCGTGCAGCTAACTACTTGTCAGTTGGACAATTATTCTTAATGAAGAATCCACTTTTAAGAACTCCGCTTTTAGCAGAAGATGTTAAACCAAAACCAATTGGTCACTGGGGTACAATTGCTCCACAAAACTTTATTTATGCTCACTTAAACCGTGTGCTTAAGAAGTATGATCTTAATATGTTCTATATCGAAGGTTCAGGCCATGGTGGTCAAGTTATGGTTTCTAATTCATATCTTGATGGTTCATATACTGAACGTTATCCAGAAATTACCCAAGATGTAGCTGGTATGACTAAGCTCTTTAAGCGTTTTAGTTTCCCAGGTGGTGTTGCTTCACACGCTGCTCCTGAAACTCCAGGCTCACTTCATGAAGGTGGTGAACTTGGTTATGCATTATCACATGGTACAGGTGCGATTTTAGATAATCCTGATGTTATTGCTGCTGTAGAAATTGGTGATGGTGAAGCAGAAACTGGTCCACTTGCAGCTAGCTGGTTCTCTAACAAGTTCATTAACCCAATTACTGATGGTGCAGTTTTACCAATTTTACAAATCAATGGTTTTAAGATTTCTAATCCAACTATTGTTTCAAGAATGTCAGATGAAGAGTTAACTGAATACTTCCGTGGCATGGGTTGGGATCCACACTTTGTTTCTGTCTTTAAAGGTGGACGTTTCGATGGTGAAAAATCAACTGAAGAAGTTCACGAAGAAATGGCCAAGACTATGGATAAGGTAATTGAAGAAATTAAATCTATCCAAAAGCATGCTCGTGAAAATAATGATGCTACTTTACCACATTGGCCACTTATTATTTTCCAATGTCCTAAAGGTTGGACTGGTCCAAAAGAAGACCTTGATGGCAATCCTATTGAAAACAGTTTCCGTGCTCACCAAATTCCAATTCCTGTTGCTCAAAGTGATATGGAACACAAAGACCTCTTAGTAGATTGGCTTGAAAGCTATAAGCCAGAAGAATTATTTAATGAAGATGGTTCTCCTAAGGATATTGTTACTCAAAATACTGCTAAGGGCGATAAGCGTATGGCAATGAACCCAATTACCAATGGTGGTATTGATCCTAAGCGCCTTAATTTGCCAGATTACCGCAATTACGCTTTAGAAATTAATAAACCAGGTGAAAAGACCGCTCAAGATATGGTTGAATGGGCTAAGTACTTAGATGATGTAGCAACTTTGAATCCTGAAACTTTCCGTGGTTTTGGTCCAGACGAATCAAAATCAAACCGTTTGTTCCAACTTCTTGACAATAAGAAGCGTCAATGGGAACTTGATGTTCATGAACCAAATGACGAAAACTTGGCACCAGAAGGTCGTGTGATTGACTCACAATTATCAGAACACCAAGATGAAGGCTTCCTTGAAGGTTATGTATTAACTGGTCGTCATGGATTCTTTGCAACTTATGAAGCATTTGGTCGTGTAGTTGACTCAATGCTTACTCAACATATGAAGTGGCTTAGAAAAGCTAAGGAACAATACTGGAGACATGATTATCCATCTCTTAACTTTGTGGCAACTTCTACAGTATTCCAACAAGACCACAATGGATATACTCACCAAGATCCAGGTATTTTGACTCACCTTTATGAAAAGAATCGTCCAGATTTAGTTCATGAATACTTACCAAGTGATACTAATACTTTGCTTGCTGTATCAAACAAGGCTTTCCAAGACCGTGAATGTATTAACGTTTTAGTAACTTCTAAGCAAGAACGCCCACAATGGTTCTCAATTGATGAAGCTACTGAATTAGTTGACAAGGGTCTTGGCTACATTGACTGGGCTTCAACTGATAAAGGTACAAAGCCTGATGTTGTCTTTGCTTCAACTGAAACTGAACCAACTCTTGAAACTTTGGCAGCAATCGACATTTTGCACAAGAAATTCCCTGACCTTAAGATTCGTTACATCAATGTTGTTGATGTTATGAAGCTTATGGCTCCAAAGGATAATAAGAATGCAATTAGTCAAGAAGAATTTGACAGATTATTCCCAACTGATGTGCCAATTATCTTTGCATGGCACGGATACAAGTCAATGATGGAAAGTATCTGGTTTGCTCGCAAGCGTTACAATGTTTCAATTCACTGCTATGAAGAAAATGGTGATATTACTACTCCATTTGACATGCGTGTCTTGAACCACTTGGATCGTTATGACTTAGCAAAGGATGCAGTTGAATCAATTCCAGAATTGCGCGGCAAGAATGCTGACTTCATTGCTGAAATGGATAAGATGCTTGCTAAGCACCACCAATACATTCGTGATAATGGTAAGGATATGCCAGAAGTTACTGAATGGGAATGGGAAGGCTTAGATTAAGATAGAATATAGTTATAAGAAAAAACGTCTGATGAAAAATCAGGCGTTTTTTGTGTATTGGAATATATTGTCATTAATAAGCGCTTTCTTTTGATGAGATGGAATATAAAAACTATAATAAAAGTGTAGATACAGAGGGAGAAGATGGATAAATGAAAGATAAAATAATCTGGTGGATACAATTTATTATTAATGAATTGTTTATGTTAAAAATGTATAGTTACATTTCTCAGTTATATGGCTATGATGGGGGCTGGTCTTTACTTGTAGATGCGATTTTGATAGTAATTGCATTAGCGTTAGGCTATGCCCTAACAGTAAAATTTGAAAATAAGGAGTGAGAGTTACCATGAAAAAATGGAAGAAATATTTGACAACAATAATTGTTTTAATAATAACTATCATGGGAATAGGGTTATCAAGTAATTCTAATGATGCTAATGCTCTTAAATTTCCATGGGGTGGATTATGGAAAATAGCGGCTAGATATAGTGATAGATTTTTCCGTATTTCTCCTCATGTGTATAATGGTCCTTATGGACGAGTCTCTACTCCAGGAACTGTTATATTAAATGGATCTAAGTATGGTTCTAGTGCAATGTATAATATTAAAGCGCGTTCTACTAAAAATTCTTTAGCTTTGTATGCTAAAGGTTCGCCTAGAACACTATTTAACAAATACTCACTGATTGTCATTAATCCTCATGGACATTATACAATAAATGCAGCAATTACGACGGGAGTTTATAGGGGGTTTAAATTTGGATTAAGAGGTACATATAAAGTTATATTTGCTTCAAATACTTATTATGAATTAGCCCCATATGTTTCATATCGCAAAGACTCTGCTAACAGAATTTTTGGAACTAGTGCGGTTGCAATACCAAATACTATTAATAACAGTAATAATCAAAATGATAAATTTGAAAATGTTGGTTATGGAAGCATGTTATATCCATCTTGGGGAACTGGAACTCAAGGTACTCCAGCTAAAACGCTTACCGTTGCTCAATTATATAATCAACTAGATGATAATGGCACGGGAGTATATTCAACGAAGTCATATTTACCGGGCAGTACTATAACAGTTTCAGATACTGTTACAGGTGTTGAATATGAACCTTCTACAAATTCAACTGAACTATTTTTTGGAAGCCCTAATATTTATTTAGAATATCAAGGTAATCTAACAAATGTGATAAAGCCAGGAACACATTTTGAAAAGGCAATGAAAGTTGAACAATTAGGTAATAATGCTGCGTATAGATTACCAGACTACTTCAAATACTTATTAGATAACAATGAATCAAGTTATCCATCATACTATTAAATAGTGTTTAATAACAAAAAACGTCTGATGAAAAATCAGGCGTTTTTTTGCTTCATCAAAATTATAAAATACGTTTTATAATTTTTACTAAAATAGAAAAATACAAAACATATTTTTCAATAATATTAAAAATGCAAAATTATAAAATATGTTTTATAATTTTAATAAAAATTGCAAATTATAAAATATGTTTTTAAAAAAGGAGCGGTTATGATAATTCAAAGACCAAGATACATGGAATTTTTAGAGAAGTTCAAAGACAATGAACAAATAAAAATAATTACAGGAATTCGTCGGTCAGGTAAGACCTACATCATGAAAATGTTTATTGATAAATTAAAGAAAGATGATGGAGTTGATTCGTCAAACATTATTCAAATGAATTTTGAATAATTTGCTTTCCGCAAAATTAAAGATGCAGATTCTCTCTATCAATATGTTATGGATCATAAAGGAAGTGGCAAGCAATATTTGTTCTTTGATGAAATTCAGCATGTCAACGCTTGGCAAGAAGCTATAAATGCCTTTAGAGTTGATTTAGATTGTGATATTTATGTGACTGGATCAAATAGTTCACTTCTTTCGGGTGATTTGGCTACACTTTTAGCGGGTCGATATGTAGAAATGCATGTTTTTCCGTTATCATTTTCTGAATATTATAATTATCATCAAGGAAAATCTGATACAGCTTACCAGTTATTTTTAAATTATGTTCAAGATGGTGGTTTTCCATTAGTTTCAATTGCAACCGATGCTGAAGTTAAAGCTTCTATTAAAGAAGGGATTATCGATTCAGTAATTTTAAATGATGTTTTGTTGAGATCGAGATTGCGTGATGAAACAGCACTTCTTAGATTAGTAGGCTATTTGATGGGTGAAGTTGGTAACAGTATTTCTGTGTCAAAAATAGTTTCTACATTAAAATCTAATCAAATAAATGTTTCTAATCCAACAATTAATACCTATTTGGATCTTCTTAAGAGAGCGTTTGTTTTTTATTCAGCAAAGAATTATGACTTACGTGGAAGAAAATATTTGAGTGCAAACGAAAAATACTATGTAGTAGATACTGGATTACGTAATACCTTCATTAATAAAAGTGGACGTGATAGTTTAGGACATCAATTAGAAGATATTGTTTACATAGAGCTTCTTAGACGTGGTTATCAGGTTGATGTCGGTAAATATGGTAGTAAAGAAATTGATTTTGTTGCAAGAAAAGGAGATGAAACTGTTTATTATCAGGTTACTCAACAATTACCAGAAAATAGTAAACGTGAAACCGATAATTTACGCTATATACCTGATGGTTATAAAAAGAAGGTTCTAACTTTAAATTTGTTAGATCAAGGAACAGTGGATGGAATTGAAGTTGAATATGTAATAGATTGGTTACTAAAAAATTAAATATACTTGACGACGTTTGGCCTAGTGTCAAGCGTTTTTTTGTGAAATAACTTAGCTATTTGTTTCTTATTTGGAAAACATAGCTTTCATCTATAAAATCTATCCTTTGTTATTTATCAATATGTAAAGCCTTAATATAAACATATTCTTTTGTGTAAACGGTTGCGCAAACTTCTTATTTAATTATTTACTAAAAATGAAATATATTTCACAAGTTGAAATATTACATGAAAAAGTAGAAACAATCTTTCATCATTTATGA
The DNA here is from genome assembly GCF_052615405.1 of Lactobacillus sp. PSON. Taxonomy (NCBI): domain Bacteria; kingdom Bacillati; phylum Bacillota; class Bacilli; order Lactobacillales; family Lactobacillaceae; genus Lactobacillus; species Lactobacillus sp. PSON. The sequence goes on from NZ_JBQXFW010000004.1 coordinate 142,060, forward strand.
AAGCGGATACATTTAATTGAAATAATGATATAAATATAACTGTAAGAACTAAAGAAAATCTTGATTGAGGAGGAAGAAACAATGACAGATAATCGTAAGTTTTCAGTTGTAATTGCTGGTGGTGGAAGTACATTTACACCAGGATTTGTACTTGATTTAATTAAAAGTCAGGATATGTTCCCATTAAGACAACTCAAGTTTTATGACAATGATGCAGAGCGTCAAAAGAAAATTGCGGACGCTGTAAAAATTATTATTAAAGAAAGAGCTCCACAAATTAAATTTGAAGCAACAACAGATCCAAAAGAAGCCTTTAGTGATGTTGACTTTGTAATGGGTTCAATTCGTGTTGGTAAGTATCACATGAGAAGCCTTGATGAAAAAATCCCACTAAAATATGGTGTTAACGGTCAAGAAACAACAGGTCCCGGCGGAATGGCATACGGTCTTCGTTCAATTCCTGCAGTTTTACAAATTATTGACTGGATGGAAAAGTATTCTCCAAATGCTTGGATGATTAACTATTCAAACACAATTGCAATTGTTGCTGAAGCTTGTCGTAGACTTCGTCCACACGCAAAAGTTATTAATATTTGTGATATGCCAATTGATATTATGAACAGAATGGCAAAAATTTGTGGTCTTGATAGTTTCCATGACTTAGATTTCACTTATTATGGTTTGAATCACTTTGGTTGGTGGAAGTCAGTTACTAACAAGAAGACTGGCGAAAACTTAATGCCAAAACTTAAAGGTTATGTAAATGAAAATGGTTACTGGGTTGGTGGCGACTATGATAAAGACACTGAGCCAAGCTGGGAAGCAACTTTCAAAAAAGCTGCAGATTGCTACAAGCTTGAACCAGAAACATTGCCAAATACTTATATGCAATATTACTACTATCCAAAGTATGAGGTAGAAAATGCAAATCCAAAGCATACTCGTACTGATGAAATTTTGGAACATCGACAAAAGATTGTTTTTGGAGAATGTAAACGTATTGTAGAAGCTGGAACCGCCAAGGATAATATTTGGGATATTTCAGGTCTTCACTCTGAATACATTGTTGATATTTGTCACGCAATTGCTTATAACACTCATGAAAAGTTTTTAGCAAACTGTCCAAATAATGGCGCAATTTCTAATATGGATCCAGACTCAATTGTAGAAGTTCCTTGTCTTTATGGAGCAGATGGTATTCAGCCAATGGCTACAGGAAAGGCTGGAAGATTCCAAAGAGGGCTTATGATGGAACAACAAACTTGTGAAAAGCTTGTCGTAGATGCCTTTGTAGAACATTCATATAACAAGATGTGGCAAGCATTTGCACTTAATAAGACTGTTCCTGATGCATTAGTTGCTAAGCAAATTTTAGATGACATGATGGTAGTTAATAAGCCTTACTGGCCAGAATTGAAGTAAAGATAACTTAGTTAGAAGGTGTATTATCATGATGCAAAAACTTCAGCGATTCGGAGCGGCGATGTTTGTTCCAGTTATGCTGTTCTCATTTGCAGGTATCGTGGTAGCTCTTGGGAGTTTATTTAATAATCCAACAATTTTTGGGTCAATGGCAAACCCAGGAACTACTTGGAACTCAGTTTGGGATGTTATCTCTGCTGGGGGCTGGACTGTTTTTAATCAAGAAGGAATATTGTTTGCAGTAGGTTTACCGATTGGACTTGCAAATAAGTCTCGTGGTAGAGCTGCGATGGAAGCAGTAATTACTTATTTGACTTTCAACTACTTTGTAGGAGCAATTCTTGCACACTGGGGAGCAAATTTTGGTGTTCCGAACTTTAATAAGATTCAAATTACAGCCAACTCAACTAATGGCGGTTTAACTATGATTGCAGGTATTAAAACTCTTGATACTTCAATTATTGGTTCATTGATTATTGCGGGTATTGTAATTTGGCTCCACAATCGCTATTTTGATAAGAAGTTACCTGACTGGCTTGGAACTTTTCAAGGATCAACTTATGTATATTTCTTAAGTTTCTTTGCAATGATTCCTCTTGCAATTATCACTTGTTGGGGTTGGCCTAAGTTACAATTAGGTATCACTGGAATGCAACACTTTATTGTTAACAGTGGTTTAGTTGGTATTTGGATTTATACTTTCTTAAATCGAGTACTTATTCCAACTGGACTTCACCACTTAGTATATATTCCATTCCAGTTTGGTCCTGCGGTTGTAGCTGGCGGACTTCAGCCATACTGGTTAAAGCACTTATCAGAATATGCTGCTTCAACTCGTCCGTTGAGTCAATTGGCTCCATTTGAAGGTTTCCAAATTTATGGTAATGAAAAAGTCTTCTTAGTACCAGCTATCTGTTTTGCCTTTTATGCAACTGCAAAGGCTAATAAAAAGAAGCAAACCTCAGCACTTCTTATTCCAGCCGGACTTACTTCATTTTTAGCTGGGATTACTGAACCTGTTGACTTTACTTATTTGTTTGCGGCACCTGTACTTTGGATTATATATTCGATTTTAGCAGCTACAATGAATACTATTATGTGGTGCTTTGGTCTTCGTGGCAACATTACTGATGGTGCCATTGGGATTGCTGCTCAAAACTGGATTCCTTTATGGCAGAACCACTGGCATGTATATATGATGGAATTCATTGTTGGTCTTATCTTTGCAGTAATTACATTCTTTATATTTAAGATTATGATTGAAAAGTTTAATTATGTTACTCCTGGTCGTGAAGCTGATGATCAAGATGTTCATCTTTTGAATAAGAAAGAATATAAAGAAAAGAAAGCTGCAGAAAAAACTGGCGAAAGTGATCCATATACAGCTCGTGCAAAAGCCTATCTTGAACTTTTAGGAGGACCTAACAATATTGAAGAACTTAGCTCTTGTGCTACTCGTCTTCGTGTAACGGTAAAAGACCCAAGCAAGATGGGATCAGATGCAGAATTTAAAGCTAATAAAGCAGTTAATGTTGTTCACCACGGAAAAGCTATTCAAGTTATTGTAGGACTTGATGTGCCACAAGTTTTGGAACATATGCAAACTTTAATGGAACAAGCAGGAAATAGTAATGTTAAAACTGAGCAGGATAATCCATATGTTGAACGTGCTACTGGTTATATCGATCTTTTAGGTGGTAATAAAAATATTGAAAAATTGATTAACTGTTCAACTAGAATTCGTGCTACTGTAGTTGATCCTAAAAAAGTAGCTACAGATAATGAATTTAAGAAGTTTGATGCAAAAGAAGTTCAAAGAAAAGGCAATGAAGTTGATATTGTTGTAGGACTTGATGCAGATCAGGTTCTTGATGAAATGAAATCGCTTTTATAGAAAGAGAAAATTGTGTTAATATTAAAGTGTAAATATTTTAATAAAGGACACAATTATGGCAAATTTAAAGACAATGGTTTATAAAAATGGAAATAAATTGAATGATTCTGAAAAACAAATTATTCAATTTGTCCTGAATAATCCTAAACTGTGTAGCAGTTTGAGTTTGTCCAAGCTTTCTAAGAAGCTTTATGTTTCGGAATCTGCAATCTTTCGCTTATGTAAAAAATTAGGCTTAAGTGGCTATAGCGAATTGAAATTTAATTTAGAAGAATTAGCTCGCCAAGAAGAACGAAATTTCACAGCTAAAAATAATTTTCCTGAGGAATTAGCTTCAGGAATCAACGAAGTACAAAAATATTTTAAAAGTCTTGATTTGAATAAGTTGTTCCAAGATATTTCTAAAGCTAATAATATTTATATTTATTCAACCGGTTGGCAGCAAGAATTAATTGCCCAATATTTTTCTCATGAATTATTTATGGTAGGACAACATACTACAGTATTACCGTCAGCTCTTGATGAATTGCGGGCGATTAGCAGTTATGCTAAAGCAGGTGATTTGCTCTTTATTATTTCTTATAGCGGAGATAATACAGTAATTAATGAAGAGTTAGTTAAGTTAGAACTAACTAATGATAAGTTTAAGTATGTTTCTTTTACTAACTTAAAACAAAATAAATTGGCATTATTAGCAGAATATAATTTCTATTATCCAACAATTGTCTTTAGCAAAGATTCCGAATTTAGTGATGGAAAGACTGCCTTTACTCCAGCATATTACTTGATTGATTTATTAGTTAGTGAGTATTGTGTTTGGAAGAAAAATCACGAAGAAGGTGAATGATATGTGGAGTGTTAGTAAGGTTAGATTAACAAATTTCTTAAATAATTTTTTAAAAAGTGCCAATCTATCTGCTAAAAGAATTTTACATTTATATACGTATATTATGTTCTTTGTTCCACTTGCTTTTGCAGCTCTGATTGAATTACAAAGCTTATTAACTAAGACTAACTTTTTAGAATTACTTAAATCTCCATTTATAAGTATTTCAGTAATTGTTGCCTTCAGTGATTTTTTATTTGGATATTATCTTTGGATCAATAAAGATAAGGTATTGTTAAAAGAAAAGTCTTATCGAAGATTCATGATTATTCAGGCAATTAGTCAAATATTAGTTGGAAATTTTGTTTGCGAAGTTTTAGCATTAGCTGGAATTTATCAAGCAAAAGAAATTAATGATCAAAAAACAAATAAAGCGGATAAAATTATTAAAATTACTTCTATTGTAATGTTGGTAGTTTTTGCAATGTGCTTTGTAATGTTAATAATGGCAAGTTTGAGAAAGTAGGGTAAAATATGTTTAATTTTTTCAAGAAAAAGAATAAAAACGTTGAAATGGCAGCTGCAGTTAGCGGTGAGGTAATGCCAATCACAAGTGTAAAAGATGATGTTTTTTCTACTAAAATGTTAGGAGACGGTTATGCAGTTAAGCCTAGCGATGGAGACATTGTCGCACCAATTGATGGTGAAATTACTACATTATTTCCTACAAAACATGCCATTGGAATTACAACTGATAAAGGATTAGAAATTTTGATTCATTTGGGCCTTGATACTGTTGAATTAAAGGGTAAGCCATTCGAAGTTAAGGTCCAAAAGGGAGCCAAAGTTAAAAAAGGCGACTCTCTTGCCCAAATGGATCTAGATGAAATTACAGAAAGCGGCTATGATGATTCTGTAATTGTTGTTTATACAAATATGGACGTCTTAAGTTCAGTTTCTACAATTGAACCAAAAACTGTAACTCGCGGTGAAGATGTTCAAGTTATCGAGTACAAATAAGAATCTCCCCCTCTTTTTAGAAGTCTGATACAAAAATCAGACTTCTTTTTATTTGAAAACATTTACATCAAATTTTTTCAAAAAAATGCTTGCGTTTTTTAAAACATCAGGTATACTAATAAATGTGCTTGAGATATGAAGCATAAATCGAATATGACCCGTTGGTCAAGTGGTTAAGACACGGCCCTTTCACGGCCGTAACATGGGTTCAAATCCCGTACGGGTCACTAATGGAGGATTAGCTCAGCTGGGAGAGCATCTGCCTTACAAGCAGGAGGTCACAGGTTCGAGCCCTGTATCCTCCATATTTTTTTGCCATCGACTAAGGTCGGTGGCTTTTTCATTTAAAAATTATAGGTGAATTGAATATTTTGCACTATAATTAAAGTAAACGCTTTTAGAAATAGGTGCAAAAATGAAAAAATATCGTCCAAATACAACTGCAGTAGTTGTTGGAATTGTTTTAATGGTAATTGGTTTAGTAATGTGGCTCATACGAGCTGCTTTTAACCAAAATTCACTTAATTGGTTACTTACAGTTGGATTGCTGCTAGTATGCTGTGGTGGATTAGAGTTAACTATTACGGCTTTTGTTGCGCTACGTAAAAATGATCTTGAAATTCAAAAGCAGATTCGTGCAAAAGAAGCTCAAGAAAAGAAAGATAAACAAAAATAACCGCCTTAGTTAAGACGGTTATTTTGTTGCATTTTTTTCTGCAATAACATTTGCTTTTTAAGCAGAGCTTGTTTCTTAGCCATTTCTTTTTGTAAGTTTTTAGCTTGTTTTACTGAGAGCACATGCCAAGAATTGGGTACTTTAAAAGTATATTGGCGATTTTTAAGCTCGTTATTATGTTTAAAAATTCCAAACATTAGTCTGCTAAAGGTATTTTTGTAAACATAAGTAGTTGTTTTGATAGTCATTGTAGGGTTTTTAGACTTAACTACTTTAGCAGACATTTTTTCAGTTGAAATTGCTTTAGGCTTTTTTTCGCCATCATAATTTTTATAAAGGTATACTTTTTCGGTGCCATTTCCAAGTGGTTGGTAAAGCAAGATCGGTAATTGTTTGTTAGCACTAGAAGCTAAAGGCTTAGTAACAGTTACTGTTTTTTCTTTCATACCGTAATGATTATAATCATGTGCAACAATTCCCACAATTGAAAGAGTTGTTATTATTAAAGATATCCAAGCAATTGGAGTGTGGAACTTACCAGGAATCACATTAAAGTAAATAAAACTAATCGCGGCAATAATTAAAATTAAGATTATCATTACTTTTTAGCCTCCTCTGTGCGAATTCTTGCACGATTTCCTTTTTTTAAGAAGAAGGATAACACAAGTGCAATCAATGCGAACCCGATACTGATTGCAAATGAAGCATGGAAACCATCAAGAGTAGCATTAATTACGGAATTTTTATATTCAAGAGGAAGTGTATGGAGTAACTGTTTGCCGGGCATGTTGTCTTTAGTCGTTGTAGTTAATACTGAAACTAGAATTGCGGTACCAATTGATGATAAAACCTGTCTAAAAGTATTGTTAACAGCAGTACCATGAGAGATTTTATTTAAAGGCAGAGAGTTCATACCACTAGTAGTAACATTCATCATAACTAAAGCAACCCCAACCATTCTAACAGCATAAAGGATTACAATCATTGTGTAAGAACTTTGTTCAGTTAAAAACATGAATGGGACGGTTCCTAAAGTAAGAAGTGTCATACCAGTAATTGCCATTTTACGAGCGCCATAACGATCAAAAATTCGACCAGTAATTGGTGACATAATTCCGATCATTAAAGCTCCCGGCAAGAGCATAAGTCCAGAATGAAAAGCACTTTCTCCACGTAAGTTCTGAATATAAAGAGGTAAAACCATTTCAATTCCAACCATTGCTAAATTAGTAATACCACTTAAAATTGCAGCAAGTGAAAATTCGAAATGTTTAAAAACAGTAATATCAAGAAATGGATCGGCCATTTTAATTTGACGAATTCCAAATAATATTACAAAAATTATCCCTATAAAGATAAATGCTAAAATTTCAGGATTGGTCCAACCTTTATTGCCCGCTTCTGAAAATCCATAAAGAAGGGAACCAAAACCAATTGTAGAAGTAGCGACTGAAAAGACATCAATTTTTTCTTCTTTAGTTGGAAGTACATCCTTAATTAAGAAAAATGCTAAAGCTACAACTACAAAGGAAATCGGCGCAATCAAAATGAATAAGTATCTCCAAGAAAGGTTATCAACTATCCATCCAGAAAGAGTAGGACCGATTGCAGGAGCTAATCCAATAACGATTCCTACAGTTCCCATAGCTGCTCCACGTTTATCAGCTGGGAAAATCGTTAACATGATTGTTTGAAGAAGTGGCATTGTAACTCCAACTCCAAGGCCTTGAATAATTCGTCCAGCTAAAAGGAAATTAAAGTTTGGTGCTATGGCAGCTACCGTTGTTCCAATAAAGAAAGTTGACATAGCTGTTAAATACATCTTTCTTGAGCCAAAGCGATTGATTAACCAAGCTGAAATAGGAATCATTACCCCATTTACTAATAAAAATGCAGTTGAAAGCCATTCTGCAGTTGCAGTACTAATTTTAAAATCACGCATTATTGATGGAAGAGCTGTTGAAAGCAAAGTTCCATTTAGTACAGTACAAAATGACCCGATAATTAAGACTAAAACTAACAGATTACGATTATACTGTTTACCGTGAATATCAACAGGTTGTTTATCCATTTTATCCCTCTTTCTTTTTTGTTTGCATTAAAAACTATAGAATAAAAAAATATCTTTGTCAAATAATTTTACAAACAAGTAAAATATTTATACATTTATGTTAAAATTGTTCTATAATAAATTTTGAAAGAGAGATTAATTATGACCGACAATAAACAAATAGCTAAATTGTTTAAAGAACTGAAAATTGGAATAGGCGAAGTTAGTAATATTTCTGGTGTCTCACAGCGTCAATTGCGTTACTGGGAACAAAAAGGTTACATTAAACCAATTGATAGTAATAGCGGAGTAAGAGTTTATAGCTTTGAAACAATATGTACCATCTTTTTTATTAAGGGAAAGTTAGATGAAGGTTACACTTTAAGTGCAGCTTATGAAAAATCTAAGTCAGCTTACACTAAAAGTAAAATCATTCGTAAATTCTTTCACAATTTAGTGAATGGTGTTGAAATAACTAATGAAAAAGAGGCTTATGGAAAGATATTACTAGGAGATAATTTGCATATTAATGATGCAGACTATCAAGTAGTTGGAATAGTGGATGATAATGGAAATCACTTTGAAATAAAAAAGAAAAAGTAGCATTAAATTGAAGCATGATGAGTGTTTTTAATTTATAATAAGTAAGTACTATTAAATGTGAAATAATTAATTTTGAAGGGAGAAATTATGGATTTCAAGGAAGTATATAAAAAAGAACGTGTAACTCGTAAGTTTACTAATCGTAAGGTTAATGAAAAATTATTAGAAAAAATTATCAAACAAGCTCAGTTATCTCCATCGCTTCTTAATTCTCAACCTTGGCGAGCATATGTTGTTACAGGGGATGCTTTAGCAAAGTTAAAAGCAGATTCAAAAGCTAAGATTAAAGCAGGAGATAAACCAGATGAAGACTTTGCTTCAATGCTTTCACTTGATTGGGATACTTTTCCAAGTCAAAATATGGCAACTATGGGTGCTTCACAGGCTTACTTTTTCCGTAATAAATTGAATTTATTTGTTGATTCAAATAATGATATGTTCAATGCTCCAGCGATTGTCTTTTTGACTATTCCTAAAAAGTCCCCAGCTTGGTCAGTATTTGATTTGGGAATTTTTGCACAAAGTATTATGTTATTGGCAATTGATAATGGTTTAGCAATTATGCCTGCTCACTCATTGGTATCTTTCCCAGATTTAGTAAGACAACATGCTCAAATTCCAGAAACTGAAATGGTGGGAATGGCAATTGGTTTAGGATATCCAGACCGCAGTGCTGAAGTTAATGATCCTAAGTTTTTCCCAGATAGAGTTCCGTTTGAAAAAATCTACAAATTAATCAAATAATTATCTTATGTCAAAACTCTCCCACCTGACAGCATAAATGGTAGAATAGTATTAGATAATATTTTTAAATAAAAAGGTGATAATGCTTTGAGTGATACTCAAATAATAACTAATATAGTTGCTACCTTGATTATCTTTGTTTTTGCTGCCTTCTTTGTGGCTGCAGAATTTGCACTTGTTCAAACTCGTTCAAGTCAATTAGAAGATATGCTGGCAAATGGTCAAGGTAATCAGAAAAAATTAAAACGTGCTTTGCACATGGTACATAATTTGAATGAATATCTTTCAACCACCCAAGTTGGTACAACTTTAGTTGGAGTTGTTCTTGGTTGGTTCTCAGCTGATACTCTTTCACAAATTTTTGAAAAACTGTTCAATTTAACTTCTTTGAATCATTCACTGGTTAAATCAATCAGTGCTATTTTAGGTGTGATTTTGTTAACTTATTTGGAAGTTGTAGTAACAGAAATCGTACCAAAGAATATTGCAATTGATATGCCTGTGAAAATGATGATGTGGGTGGTTACTCCGCTTCAAGGTTTTCATACACTGGTTTATCCATTTGTATGGCTACTTAATACAAGTTCAAATGGTTTATTAAAGCTTTTAGGTTTTGAACCAGCTGATGAGGAAAATGAAATTTACTCTCAGTCAGAAATTATTAAGCTGTCACGAAATGCGGTTCATGGTGGTTCTCTTGATAAGTATGATTTGACTTATATGGAACGAGCTTTTGAATTAAATGATAAAGTTGCAAAAGATATCATGACTGATAGAACAAGACTTTGCGTCTTGAATTCTACTGATACAATTGCCCATGCTTTAGATATGTATTTAAAAGAAGGCTATAGTCGTTTTCCGGTTGTGCGTGATAATGATAAAGATGATGTAGTTGGTTATGTTTATGCCTATGACATTGTTCAACAAGCGCAAATTGATAAAACTGTCCCAGTTACAAGAATTATTCGTACTATTATTACAGTTCCAGAATCAATGCCAATTCAAGATATTTTACACTTAATGATCAAAAAGCACACACCGATTGTTTTGGTTGTAGATGAATATGGTGGTACAAGTGGAATTGTAACTGATAAAGATATCTATGAAGAATTATTTGGAACTGTTAAAGATGAAATTGATGATGTTTCAGATGATTACATTATCAAAGATAAAGATGGACAGATTCGTGTTTCGGGTAAAACAACCTTGTACGATTTTGAACGTTACTTCCATACTGATCTTAAGAGTTTTCAAGATAGTGACATCATTACTATCGGTGGGTATATGATGGAGCATTATCCTAACCTTAAAAAAGATGAAACAGTTGACTTAGAGGGATATACATTTAAACTAGAAAACATTGAACAAGGATTCATGCGTTGGTTTATTGTTACTCCACCTGAAAAAGAAAAGAAAACTGATTCAGAAAAATGAAAATCTTAGCAAGAAAGCGTGATTTAATGCGCTTTTTTTGTTTGTTGTGTTATAATTTTTCTATTAAGAGTTTTTGTAATAATTGAATGAAGGATGAATAAATGGCAAATAGCGACAATATCAACAGAATTATTGACCACAAGTTATTTACAGAAGAAGATATTCATGAAATGTGTGTCCGTTTAGGTGAAGAATTAACTGAAGATTACGCAGGTAAGAAGCCTTTAGTAGTAGGTGCACTTAAAGGTGCTGTATATTTCTTAACTGATCTTACGCGTCAAATGGATGTAGAACATCAATTGGACTTTATTGATGTTTCAAGCTATGGGGATGGCTTTGAATCAACTGGAAAAGTCAAAGTAGTATCTGACTTATCAGTTGATGTTAAGGATCGCGATGTTTTAATTGTAGAAGATGTTGTTGATTCTGGACTTACTTTAAAGTTTATGAAAGACCTCTTTAAAAAGCGTGGTGCTAAAAGTGTTAAGTGTTGTGTAATGCTTAATAAAGAAGCTCGTAGAACTACAGAGGTAGAAATTGAATATTACGGTTCAAAAGTTGGCGATGAGTTCTTGGTGGGTTATGGATTGGACTTTCTCAACATGTTCCGCAACATTCCTTATGTTGGTGCACTTAAGCCTGAAATCATCGAAAAGTACACTAAGTAGTTTTCTAAAAAGAAGTCGCCTAAATAGGGCGACTTTTTTCTTTGGTAATAGGTGAAAAAAGTGAAACGTTTTCAGCATAAATATACTTTACCAGCAATCTTAATTTTGCTTGTTCTTGCAATTAGCGGAATTTTACTTGGATTTTTTAATTTTCAAAAACAAACTACATTGCCTCCTGATTCAAACCCTAGTGCAATTGGTGTAGAGTTGAATCAGTCACTAGATTATGTTGATTTGCATAAATTGCAAGATAATGGTGTGTCTTTTGTTTATCTTAAGGCGACTCAAGGAAGGTCATATTTTGATGATAATTTTTTGTCTTATCGTGATCAGATATTGGGAACTAAGCTTGCATTTGGTTGCCTTATAAAATATAGTAATGAGTCTACTGCTTTACAACATTATCGCTATTTTAATAGTAAAGTAGGAAGAAACACAGGCAGCTTACCAATTTTAATTGAACCTACAAGTAATCGAATGACACAAAAATATTTAAGGTCAATGAGTAAATTTGCTAAATTATTGCAATTGGAAAACAAGCAAGTAATGGTGCAGGTTGCACATAAATATTATAAAGTTTTTCCAACCAAGACTTTATTTATGGCAACTAGTGACAAATCTCCAAATAAACTTAAGTATTCCTTTTGGAAATACACAAATGACGGACGAGTAAAAGATGTTGATGGATTAAATGATGGTGTCACAATGTTTACATATAATGGCACTGTTCAACAATATAAGCAAAGGTATGGACAATTAACTCAATAATGTATAACGAAAAAATCAAACAAGTTCTTAAAAAAGAACATAAAACTAAACCAACAATTATTCAAAAAGAAACCTATGACGCAATTAAAAATGGTGCAAGTCTAGTAGCTTTAGCAAAAACTGGAACAGGTAAAACACTTGCTTACGCTCTTCCAAGTTTAGAAAATGTTGTAGCAGGTGAAGCTAATAGTTTAGTGATTTTTGCACCAACTACAGAACTGGCTGTTCAGATTCGTCATGCAATTAATCCTTATTTACATGTATTAGGATTAAAAGGTGCTAGTTTAGTAGGAGCTGGTAATCGTAAGCGTCAAGAAGAAAATTTAAAAAAGAAACACCCTGAAGTTATTGTAGCAACTCCCGGAAGATTCTTTGATTTCTTTTCAAGTGGCAGAATCAAAATTAATCAAATAAAAACCTTAATTATAGATGAAGCTGATGATATTTTAGAATTTACTAAAATGGAACTGCTGACTTCTTTAGGACAAAATTTGCGTCCTGATAGTCAAATTTTACTTTTTGGTGCAACAGATTCTGAAATTACTAAAGATGCAGAAGAATTATTTGCTCGTAACTTCCTATTAATTGATGTTCGTAATCAGCAAAATTCAACCAGAAAAGATTATTTCTTGATGGTGGACAATTCTCATAAAATTGAATTCTTGCAAAGAATGACTAAACTTGACCATTTTAAAGGAATTCTTTTCTTTGATTCTAATAAAACAATGATGAGATTTGCTGGGATTTTTGGTCATACTAAAACCAAGTTTGAAATTTTATCTAATGATTGGGGAAAAGAACGCAGAGCGCAAGCCTTGAGAGATTTAGCTAGTGGAAAGACAAAACTTCTTTTAGCAACAGACTTGGCTGCTCGTGGTCTTGACATTCCGGGAGTTAGTTATGTAATTAACTTTGATATTCCAAGTGAAGTTAATACTTATCTTCATCGTGCGGGTCGTACTGGTCGAATGAATGCGGAAGGTTACGTAGTAACTTTAGGAGATGACCATGATTTTCGTGATTTAAAGAAACTTTTGGCAGATGAAGAAGTTGAAGTTAAGCGTGTTTATTTTGCGGGATATCATTTAACTGAAAAATTGCCAAAGAAAAAGAGCAAAAAGAAGAAGGAAAAACAAGAACAGAGTAAGGTTCAGATAGTTAAAAAGAAAAAACACAAGAAACGTAAAAATAAAAATAAGGGATACCATCCTCATTACTTGAAAGGAAAGAAATGAGTCGATTAGTAGCATGGCTTGAAGATTACATTTTACCTTTGGCAAATAAATTGGGCCAAATTAGATGGTTAGTTGCCTTAAGAAATGCTTTTATTTCAATTATGCCAATTACAGTTGCAGGTTCAATTGCAGTATTAGTTAAAAGTCTAGTTGAAGCTTGCCGCGATCATTTAGGCTGGAGTACTTTTGCTTTTGCAATGCAGCCGGTCCTTTCGATTAGTAATATTGTATGGCGAGGAACTTTTTCACTTTATGCGCTTTTTTTAGCAATTGCATTAGGCTATCAATTAGCAAAAACTTTTGAAGCTAATCGTTTAGCAGGTTCAATTGTGTCCCTAGCCTCATTTACAATGAGTGTTGCGAGCTTTATGAAATTAAAGTTAAACGGTGATAACTTAGTTGTACATAATGCTTTTGATATTACGCAATTTTCAACAATGGGAATTTTTACGGCTATTTTGTTTGGTAGTTTAGGGATGCTGATGTATGTAATTTGTTATAAAGCACGCATAACTTTAAAATTATCAACCAATATGCCTCATGCAGAACAGGCTGCATTTGATTCCTTGATTCCAGGAATAATTGCAATTTTTACTGTTGGAGCAATTAATTATGTGTTTCAAGTTGCAACAGGGAGCTATTTTGGTAATTGGTTACTTCATTCTGTCCAAGAACCATTAGTAAAAATGGGTCAAGGCTTTGGAATGGTTCTTCTAGTTACTTTACTGGTTCAAGTGTTTAGCTTTTTTGGCTTAAATGGTTTGGGAGTACTTGCTCCAATTCTTGATTCAATTTGGATGACTGCTCAAAATATAAATATTACTGCTGCAAGAAATGGAAAAGTTCCACAATTTCTTTGGGTAAGAGGTTCTTTTGATGCTTTTGCTTGGTTTGGTGGAACTGGTGGAACTTTAGCATTAATAATTGCGATTTTATTATTTTCAAAAAGAAGTGATTATCGAACTATTGCTAAGGTGGCACTAGCTCCGGGAATTTTTAATATTAATGAACCAATTATTTTTGGGCTTCCTGTGGTGCTTAATCCAGTCTATATAATTCCATTTGTATTAGCTCCTTTGATTAATGTAGCTTTTTCATATTGGATAACTTTAATGGGATTAGTTAATCCAGTTCAAGTAGCAGTTCCTTCAATTGTTCCGCCGATTATTGGACCTTTTTTAGCATGTAATTATGATTGGAGAGCAATTGTCTTAAGCACACTTAATATTGTGATTGCGGTTTTGATTTGGATGCCGTTTGTTTTTGCTGCTGATAAAATTGCTGACACTAATAATCCGCGAACATTTTTCAATACCCAATATTAAAAAATATAAAAAAGAATTAGCTTTTATCGAAGTTTTTTGGTAAAGTTAATTTGTACTGGTCTCGTAGCTCAGCTGGATAGAGCATCGGTTTCCTAAACCGTGTGTCGTGAGTTCGAATCTCACCGGGATCATTAAATTGAATGAGGTCAAGCGTTGATACGCTTGGCTTTTTTATTGTTTAAAAAAATTTAAAATGAAAGTTTTTTAAATGGTTTTTTATATACGAACGTGATAGAATTATACTGCTCAAGAATAAAAGATATTTATTATCTTTAGTGGTATTGCTAATACACATAAATGGTACTTTTTATACATGTGGGGATTATACATGTATAAAAAAGACTATACAAAGTTTTAGTCCATATAACAGAGTTAGTGGTATCATAAAGGTGTTAAGGCAATGATAGTTGTCATGAGGAAAATAGATTTTGGAGGCTGAGACAATGGTTTCAAAAAACAATCGTGCTAAAAGATTGGAAGAAGTCGCTGAACGTCAATCTCACTTTGGGATTCGTAAACTTACAGTCGGCGCTGCTTCTGTTCTTTTAGGTACTACACTGTGGATGGGGTCAAACTCACAAGTTGCCCATGCCAGTGATAATGATAATGGTAATGGTAAGGATGTAACAGATGAAAGCCATAGCCAGCATGTAAATTCAGTGGATACTTCAACTGCTAAGAAGGCAGTTATTGAAGTTGAAGGAAAGCAAAATGACCAAAGTGTAGCTAGTGAAAGTAATTCTGAAAAGCAAGCTGCTCAGAATTCTAACGCACAAAGTCAAGCTCCTGCTCCACAAGAAAATACTGAAAAGACACAGCAAAGTGCAACTAAAGCAAACGCAAAAAGTAATGAGGATAAGTCTGCTGCTAGTGTTGATACTAATGCTGAAGTTCAAAAATCAGAAGCTAAAGCACAAAATTCTGAACAAGCTAATCCTTCAGTTGCAGCTAACTCTTCTGAAAGTACTGAAGTAAAGTCAAACGCTGAAGCTGCACTTAAGATTCAAAAGAAAAAGGCTGAAAAAGTAGCTCAAAGTGCTGAAAAGCAAACTGAAAATATAGCAGATACAAATTCTCAAGTAGCAAAAACCACTGAGAAAGCTGCAGAAAATGCTACAGAAAAAGCTGCAGAAAAGGTCACAGATAACAATGCTAGTGTGCCATCTTCAGCAGCTAATGCTAACTTAACTTCTAATGAAGATACTTTAAACAATACACTTAAAAATAGTGCAATTAATGGGGATAAGAGCATTAATAATGCACAAAAATCTGATAAAAATGCAGAAATTAACGTTGACCTTACTAAGACTGGTCTAGATGGTAAGACTGCTAAGGCACTCTTAACTACAAATGAACTAAACTTGCTTAAATCAACTATTGCAAGTTTAGATAATGGTAATAATAAGGTTGATGCTTCTAAATATAGCGCAAAGAAACTTGAACAATTACTTGGCGCTTCTTTGGTGCAAGATACTTCTGCTTCAAGCACTCCACAAAATATTGAAGATGTAACTCCAAACTTTAATTTGGGTTCTACTTTTAATAGAACAATTTTTAACTATATACCTGAAACTCAAACTGTATATTCTGCAGATAAAGATACTACTAATGGGAATGTTTTTGCATATTCTACAGATATTGCAGATCCTGGTAAGACTCTCTACTTCTGGTTAAATGGTCAACTAGTTGCTCAAATTTCTGGGGATGCTTCTACTGGTGGTGCAACTGGTACAGGTAATGTAAAGAACGTTTTACATGCTGCTTTTAGTCCAGAACAATCATTTAATGATACTTTAGATGGAAAGACATTCTTTATTGATCGTTATTCAACTACAGTTGGAGCTTACCAATATACTAAGTCTATCATTACAAGTAGTGATATGAAGGTTTATGGTATTTCAGGTGATGTAAAGAATACTTCAAGTAACTTTGTTTGGCTTGATCGTCAAACTGGTGAAGTTGATACAAGATTGGACTATTCTTTTAGAACACACTGGGTAGATCCAGCTGCACCTGTAAATAATAAAGTTAAACAAACTGTTTGGTACGTAGATGAAGAAACAGGTCATATTATGGGTAGCAAGAGTGTAGATGCTCTTAGTGGTCAAAGCTATAACATTACTGATGCTACTCCAGAAAAGGTAACTTGGAATGGAGGAACTTACGTATTCGATCACCCAAGTGATGGCGATAAATATGACTTGAATGATGCAGGAGTAAAGAATATCTTAAATACTGTTCTTGAAACTGTAAATGGTATTGATAAAAAAGTTAGCGATATTATCAATACTCCTCTTCAAGGTACTGTTTCTTCAACAAGTATCGGTGATATTGTTGGTATAAGTAATAACTTCCAAGGAGACCTTATCTGGCTTGATCAAGTTATAGATGGTAAAGGTACTGCTAACATTAATGCGTACGTATTAAATAATGAAGCAGGCTTCGTTAATTCACCTGCTGGGATTAGATATCTTGGTCGTCAAGCAGTCTTTCAAAATGTTCCAGGCGCAGTAGCTAAAGCTCATTGGCCAGCTGGAAAGAATTTTGAAGGTAAGTATGGGTCTAACCCTACATATGCTACTGCCGGAGCAATCGGAATTAATGACAATATTCCAGCTAGTCAAGATATTGTTCTTCTATATAAGAAGGCACCAGTTGAAATGCAAAAGGCTGATGTAATCTTTGTTGATGATGACAATAATGAACAACAAATTCCAGGCTCAGTAAAGCAAAATGCTGAAGGTGCTTCAGGCACTCAAATCACATTTAACGGAGCAGCAAACCAAGTTATTAATATTTTAGGTCAAGACTACGAATATGTTAAAACAACTGGTGCTGGTGTAACTGGTGGTAATACTGGCAACTATACTAGTGTAAACTACCCAGATTATGACAATGATGTCAATACTGACCAACACTTCGTTGTTCACTTCCACAAGAAGACTGTTACTCCACCTACTCCAACCACTCCAACTTACAAGGCTACTACTGAAGAAAAATCAGTTACTCGTACTATCAACTACTACGATAAGGTAACTGGACAACGTATCCCTCAAAGTGTAATTGATAAGAGTGATGTTAAGGTTTCTAACCCTGTAACTGAAACTGCTACCTTTACTCGTAGTACTATTACTGATAGCAATGGTAAGTTTATTGGTTATGGTACTGTAACTAATGATGGTAAAGGTTATAACCTTGATAACAACGGTGATATTGGTGAAGGCTGGACTGTTGAAAATGGTAAGACTAGATTTGCAATTCAAAATTCACCAGATTTAACCGCTCAACATTACACTGCTCCAACTGGTGGATTGAATGCGACAGCTGAGACTCCAGATGATGGTTCTGAAGTTGAAAGTTGGAAGATTACTCCAGAAGACCTTGGTACTAGTCGTGTATACAACATTTACTATGGTCATGAAACTCAACCAATCCACAAAACTGAAACAGTAGAACGTAATTTCCACTACATCTTTACTGATTCAGATGTAGAAGGCAAGCCGGGCAATGGTTCTACTCAAACCTACTCTAAAGCTCCTCAAACTGTAACCT